>SKZJ01000034.1 GCA_007127425.1 Wenzhouxiangella sp. | reverse complement strand
TGTCGATGCCGGGAATCACGCCGGCCGTCGATATGGTGACCCGGCGAGATGCCAGGCCGTAGGCCAGGTCATCACGAAGCAAGGCCAGCGCCGGACGTACCGAGTCAAGATTGAGCATCGGCTCACCCATACCCATGAACACGACATTGGTGATCCGTCGTTGTCCATGGCGCTCGTGGCCCAGCGTCGTTGCAGCAAGCCACACCTGCCCGATGATCTCCGCAGCAGTGAGATTGCGACTGAAACCCTGCGTGGCCGTCGAACAGAAGGTGCAATTGAGCATGCAGCCGACCTGCGAGGAAATACACAAGGTGCCGCGGTTCGGCTCGGGAATGTAGACGGTCTCGACGGCATTGCCGCCCTCGGTCGCCATCAGCCACTTGACCGTGCCGTCCTCGGAGCATTGCTCCTTGATGATGCGGGGCGGTTCGATCTTCGCACGCTCGGCCAGTCGCTGGCGCAGGGCCAGCGACAGGTCGGTCATATCATCGTAATCAGTGACGGCTCGCTGGTGAATCCACTGAAGCATCTGGCGCGCACGAAAAGGCTTTTCGCCCAGGTCGGCGAAAAATTGTTCCAGACCGTGCCGGTCCAGTCCCAGTAAATTGACTTTATCTTCAGGCCCTGCGGGCATTTGCGAGAAATCTCCGATAATTACCGTGAGTATATCTCATCATCACCGAAAAAGTAGGCGATTTCCTCTTTTGCGGTATCCTCGCCATCCGAGCCGTGCACGGCATTGGCGTCAATTCCGGTCGCAAAGTCGGCGCGAATGGTGCCCGGCGCAGCCTGGCGGGGGTCGGTCGCTCCCATCAACTCGCGGTTGCGGGCAATGGCGTCATCCCCCTCCAGCACCTGGACCATCACCGGGCCCGAAATCATGAACTCCACCAGGTCACCGAAGAACGGGCGTTCGCGGTGCACCGCGTAGAAGCCCTCGGCCTCCTCGCGAGACAGGTGTTTCATGCGGGCGGCCACGATCTTGAGCCCGGCACGCTCGAAACGGGTGTAAATCTCGCCGATGACATTCTTGGAGACGGCATCCGGCTTGATAATGGAAAGAGTGCGCTGCATGAATACTCCTTAAAAAATTGGGAACTCGGTTCTGAATTCAGGTTGGGAAACGGGCGCCAATCCCGAGAAAGCCGCTGCCGCAACGGGCCCTGAAACGGTCCTGACAGTCGGCAAAACAGGGGATCCTGCATAAGGCGCGCATTGTATACGGGTTGCCCGGCAACTTCTATCGGCAAATTCCGTGACACCGCTCACAGTACCGCCATCGAGAAAGGTCTTGCCCATCCCACCCCGCGGCTCACTGGGCTAGACTGATGTCATGCTCAGGAGTCTATTTACATGTTATTGATCCTTCCGAGTCGTCACCCGGCCGTCATCTCGTCCCGTTCCGCGGAGCCGAGGGATGCGCGCTTGCGATGAATGACAATCAAGGGGAAAAACTGCATTGGCGCCTGATCCCAGGCATGGTGCTTTTACTCGTATTCGCCCTTTTCGCCTGGAGCGTCGTCGAAGACGCCCGATTCTCGTCCGACCGAATCGGCGTCTACCTCAACGACAGCGATGACGGCATCCTCGTTGAGGCCGTCGAGCCGGGCTTGCCGGCCGAAGACGCCGGCGCCCGATCGGGAGATGTGGTAGTAGCCGTCGAGAACGAACCCGTCGCGGATCTTGCGTCCTTGTCCGAGGTATTTGGGCGCCACCATCAACCCGGCCAGGCCCTTGCCATCACAGTGCAACGGGATGGACGTGAGATTCGCCTCGAACTCGTCCCCGGTACGCCGCCGGATCTGGTCCGCCTCCTGGCCCAACTGGTACTGGTGGCCGCCTACCTGGGGCTCGCGCTGCTGGCATCCCGCCATCAACATCGGGATATTCGCGCCCGCCTGCTGATGGTGTTCGTTGCACTGGTGGCCATCGAAATGGCGCTGCCGCCCGACTACATGCTGGGTGAAACGGGGGCGCTGGTCATCATACTGACATGGATGGTGTTGACCGGTGTCCAGATCGCGGTCGAGCTGCACCTGGTCAGCCTGATCCCCGACCGCCTTCGGATGCTGGCAAGGCATCGTTTCATCGTCCCCGGTTTCTACATTGTGGGGGCGTTGATCAGTCTTGCTCTCATTGCGAGCATCCTGCACCAATGGCACACCGAGGACAGCATCTACTCGGAACTGCTATTGAACCTGCAGGCCGGGATAATGCTGGCATGGGCCATCGTGGTGTCCGCCATACTGGCCTGGCAGGCCTGGCTGGCGAACACGCCCAGGGGGCGCAACCAGGCCATGCTGGTGCTGTTCGGACTGTTGCCCTGGGTGCTCTACATCGGTCTGTCGAGCCTGTGGAGCGGCTGGGCGGAAATCGACACCCGGCTGGCCTTCCAGATCGAGAGCTTCGTACTGCTGTTCTTCCCTGCCGCCGTGTTCGTGGCCATTTTCCGCTTCGGCCTGTTCGACATCGAGCAGATCGTTCGCCGGGGTGTGGTCTACAGCGTCGTCGCAACCCTGGCGCTGATCGTTCTCTACATGCTGCTCACGGCCGCGCTACCCTGGTTCACGCAAACCCTCGGTGAGGAGTTCGGCCTGTGGCTCGTGACCGGCATCGCCGTCGTCTGCGGCATCCTGTTTCGCCCGTTGCGGGTCGCGGTCGAAAGCCTGGTTGAACATGGCCTGTTCCCGGAGCGCCGCGCCCTGCGCAAACGCCTGATCGAGATTGCCGGGTCGCTCTCGCAGCAGCCGAACATGGACGACTTGCTGAACCGACTCGCCGAGCAGTCCCGCCAGACACTGGACCTGGCCTGGACCGCCGTGGTGACGATCGAACAGCATGGCACCGAACAGCGAAGTGCATTCAGCGAGGGAATGGACGAGCGGCGACGCCAGGATCTGATGCAAGTACTCGGTACTGAATCGCCCGTATTCCTCCACCTGTCACGTAGCAAGCGCCCAATCAGCATTCGCCGGCTCAAACGCCATCTTCGTGATCAGGGGCGCGCGCTGGAACGCATCGGCGCCGAGTTGCTTGTGCCGTTGTACTTCCAGCGCCGCATGATCGGCATCCTCTGCCTGTCGAGCAAACACAGTGGAGAATTGTTCGTTCGCGAGGAACTGGAACTCCTGGATCTCTTCTCACACCAGATCGCGGCCAGCTTCGAGAACCTGCGATTGTTTCAGGATGCCACCTACGAGGAACTCACCGGGTTGCTCAGACGCGAGGCCGTAATGCGCCAGCTCCAGGCCGAAAGTGGCCGTGCGGTGCGCAGCGCACGCCCGCTGAGCGTCTTCATGATCGACATCGACCATTTCAAACCCATCAACGATGTCCACGGCCACCTTTTCGGTGACCTGATACTCCAGCGCGTGGCCGAAGTGATGCATGACAGCATTCGCGCCGTGGATTCGCTTGGCCGATATGGCGGAGAGGAGTTCCTTCTTGTTGCGCCGGATACCGATTCGGAGGGTGCCCGCCGACTGGCCTCCAAGCTGCGCCAGGCCGTGTACGACCTCGAGTTCACCGCACCGGATGGAGACTCCCAGGTTCGCGTCACCATTTCCATCGGATTCTCCACCTCCGGCGCCGCCCAGACCGACCCGGAGATTCTAACCAAGGAGCTGCTTTCGCAAGCCGACGCGGCTGTCTTTGCCGCCAAGCGCAGAGGCCGAAACCGGATCATGGAATCCACTGAATCAACGCCCTCTTCCAGGCCGGCGAACAACCGATGACCCTGATCGGAAAATCGGTACCAAATTCGACTTGACGAAAGTCGACTCTGCGGCGAGAATACTCGGCTTCAAATCCCCGGTAGCTCAGCTGGTTAGAGCGGGTGACTGTTAATCACTAGGTCGTTGGTTCGAATCCGACCCGGGGAGCCAGACAAATCAAGGCCTTGCGACTGTTTCTGCGGCGCAGGGCCTTTTTGTTTCTGGCCCGCCACATGCTCCGGGAACTCGGCCGACTGCCACGGACGGCCCCCAGGCAGATCAACCTGCGGCCGACAGGTGATGATCGAGCTGGTGGTTCTTGATCAGGCGATAGAGTTGCGCCCGTGAAACCCGCAGGTGGGCGGCGGCAGACTGTACGTTACCGCCGGCCGCCTGCAATGCCTGCATGATCGCCTCACGCTCGGCACGCTTGCGGCAGGCTCGCAAGGATGGAACCTCCCGAAGGTCCTGCGAACCGTTACCCGACGTCTGCTCGGAGACCACGAGGCCGAGATCCTGATCACTAATGGTCGCGCCCTCGCTCATGGCCAGCGCCTGCAAAACACGGTTCTTCAATTCGCGCACATTGCCGGGCCAGGCGTGCGCCAGCAGCGCCCGCACAGCTCGCTCGTCCAGGTCGCGAACGACTACCTCGTACTGGCGCGCGAACTGGTTGATGAAACGACGTGCGAGGGCCAGCACATCGTCACCGCGCTTACGTAACGGCGGCACCTGAATCCGGAGGGCTCCCAGCCGGTAGAAGAGGTCCTCACGGAAGTGCCCGACACGGCAGGCCGATTCGAGGTCGGCATGAGTCGCGGCGACAATACGGACGTCGGCCTTGATCGGCTGGCAGCTTCCCAGCCGTTCGAAACTGCCCTCCTCGAGGAAGTGCAGCAAGGCAGTCTGGTTGTCCAGAGACAGGTCGCCGACCTCATCGATCAGCAGGGTACCGCCTTCAGCCGCCAATATACGACCGACGTTGCGATGCTCTGCGCCGGTGACGGCGCCTCGCTCGTAACCGAACACCTCGGACTGGAACAGCGTATCGGGCAAGGCGGCACAGTTGACTGTCACAAACGGCCCACCCAGCCGGCGGGAATGCTGATGCAGCAGGTTGGCAACCATCTCCTTGCCGGAACCACTCTCACCGACAATCAATACCGGCGCATCGATCGCGGCGAAGCGGCGAATCACACGCTGCAACCCAATGATTGCCGGACTGGAACCAACCAGCTCCACACAAGAACGGCCATTGTAACTACCCATCTCAACCCTCCAGATAGCCACCGGCCTCGGGCAAATTCGGCCGGGTACCGACTGCGAGGACTTCGGCAGCAGAGGACGGGGTACGCGCCCGCTTCGACTTCATGACGGCCTCGCGCTGACGAACGTGTCGTGAGCGGTGAGAGTGGTGGTTTTCCTGCCCTTTCGTCACTACCGCCTACCCCGCTGCCGCCAGACAGCAACCAACATCCCGTGACAAATCG
>SKZJ01000129.1 GCA_007127425.1 Wenzhouxiangella sp. | reverse complement strand
TCTCGACTTCGAATGCGGGTTCCAGCTCGGCGGGCAGTTCGCCCTCGCGCTTGAGATAACCCAGCGCCTGGCTGATCAATTCCTCAATATGGGCACGCATGTTTTGCCAATGGAACGAAACAGCGGGTATTGTAACGGCGCCCGGGCATCAAGCGAACGGCCGGTTATCCACACAAGCTGTGGATAACTGTGTGCACAGACTTGGGAAGACCGGGCGCAGCGCCCACCGTTGGCGCCGCAGGAGCAGATTGACCAGAATCTGACACCTCCACGAAAAGCCTGAAATCAACAGCTTGCGGGTCATTTCTGTACGGAAGGTGGCGGTCGGACCGCTAAGGGGCTGTTTTACGGTTCCCCGACGCCGATGTGAATAACATGCTACGGCAAGGACGATCAACATGCATACGAGAAACTTTCAACAGCATCAGCCGGAGCTTGGCCAGCGAGTGTGGATCGACCCGGCCGGCGTCGTCATCGGGCAGGTCAGCCTGGGCGACGACGTCTCGATCTGGCCGGGTGCGGTATTGCGCGGCGATGTCAACTTTATTGCCGTGGGCGCGCGTACCAATATCCAGGACGGCACCATCTGCCATGTCACCCATGACGGCCCCTACACGCCCGGCGGCGAACCGCTGGTGCTGGGCGAGGACATCACGGTCGGCCACGGCGCCATCCTGCATGCCTGCCGCATCGGCAACCGCTGCCTGATCGGCATGGGGGCCCTGGTACTGGACGGCGCCGTCATAGAAGATGACGTCATGCTGGCCGCCGGCAGCCTGGTCAGCCCCGGCAAACGGCTGGAGTCCGGCTGGCTCTACCGGGGCCAGCCGGCGCGTCCCGCCCGGAAACTGTCCGACCAGGAACTGGAGATGCTGCGCTACTCGGCAGCCAACTACGTGCGCCTGAAGGACGAGTATCTGGAAGGGACCAGGGACTAGGGGCCATCCTGCCCCTTCAGAACCCGCTCAACACCCAAGCCGAGGAGTGATGCTGAAGGATGGTCCACTCCCCCTCGGGCTGACCGAAAACGAAGGTGAAGCGCGTGCGCGCCTTGATCTCGTCATCCTCGGGCTTGTCCTGCCAGCGAAAGATGTAATGCCCCGCCGCCAGGCACAGGCCGCCGTGGAAGCGCAGGCGCAGGTTGCCGATGGACGCACCGATCCGGTGCCGATCGAGAAATTGCTGGAAATAGTCCAGCACCTCGACGGGTTCGTCGCGCACGTGCGTGGCCAACGTGCCCCAGAACTGGGCGGTGGGATGATAAAGCGCGGCAACTCCCTCGGCGTCCTTCTTGCCGACCCGGGCAACCCACTCATCGAGCAGTTCGCGTACATCAATTTCCTGTTTGTCCATGATTCCCTTACACTCACCAGGTTCTTTGATCATTGTATCGCCAAGGAGAGGGATTCATGACCGACATTCCGGTCATCGGGGCCAATGGCCTGAACATGCCAGCGCTGGGGTTCGGTACGTTCGAACTTGACGAGGAAACAATTGGGCGCGTCCTCCCCGGGGCGATCGAACTCGGGTATCGACACATCGATACGGCACAGATCTACCGCAACGAAGCCGCGGTCGGAAAGGCGGTGGCCGAGTCGGGCATTGATCGTTCCGAGTTTTTCCTGACCACCAAGGTCTGGGTCGACCGCTTCGCCCCCGAAGACCTGCTCGCCTCGGTACAAGGCAGCCTCGAGCGACTGGGCACCGACTACGTGGACCTCCTGTTGCTCCACTGGCCGCTGTTCGGCGGACGTGGCATGAACCCGACCCTGGAAGCCCTGATGCGGGCCCGGCGCGAAGGGATGGCCCGCCACATCGGGATCAGCAACTTCAATATCGACCACACCGAGCAGGCCGTGGCGTTTTGCGGGGAAGGACAACTGATGACCAACCAGGTCGAGTATCACGTCTACCTCGGCCAGGAGCGTCTCCGTCGCGTGTTGGCCCGGCACAACCTGGTGTTGACGGCCTACATGCCGCTTGCCAAGGCGCACACGGTCAACGACCCCGTGCTCTGGCAGATCGGCGAGCAGTACGGCAAGACCGCCGCCCAGGTGGCGTTGCGCTGGCTGGTCGAACAGGACCGGGTGGCGGCCATCCCGGCCACATCCAATCCGCACCATGCCGCGGCCAACATCGACATCTTCGACTTCAGCCTGAGTAAAGCCGACCAGGAAAGCATCGCCGGACTCGACAAGAATCGGCGCATCTGCAATCCGGACGGCTTATCGCCGGCCTGGGACGATTAAGGAACCATCAGCATTTGCCCGGCAATCCATCTGGTTGCCGGGCAGTTGCCTACTCGATATAGATGCCGCGGGCATCCAGGCGATAGCGGAACGCCGGCTCGTCATCGCCATCGTTTTCAACCCGCTCGAACACACCATGCGCCCGCGCCATGCTGCGTGCATCGGACGGCATCGCGAAAGCATGGTCCAGTGTCTGGATGCGCAGCATCTGCCCGTCATCTTCCAGCACGGCCCAACAGCCGCGATGGGTGCACACATCGGTGATGCGCCCGCTGACCATCACCGACCGGTCCAGCCAGGCGTCGGGATCGTTCATTACCTCCGAAACCGGCACGGGCTCGCTGCCCGGCTCGGCTTCCTGGCCGTACCAGGTGCCGGCAACGGCTGTCACCGCGAGACCGGTGAGTACGATGGCGATCATGAAATGAGTCAACTTGTTCATGTGTTCTTTCCCTTTGTCTTTCCGTCCTCACCGACGGCACCCATCATGCCCAGGAACGGTTTGACGAAGTCCAGCGGCATCGGGAAGACGATGGTGGAGTTTTGCTCGCCACCGATCTCGACGAGTGTCTGCATGTAACGAAGCTGCAGCGCACCCGGTGCCTCGGCCAGCTTGTTGGCGGCCTCGACGAGCTTTTCGGAGGCCTGCTGTTCACCGTCGGCGTGAATCACCTTGGCACGCCGCTGGCGCTCGGCCTCGGCCTGTTTGGCGATGGCGCGGATCATCGATTCGTCGAGGTCGACATGCTTGATCTCGACGTTCGATACCTTCACGCCCCAGCCATCGGTCTGGCGGTCGAGGATCTTCTGGATATCCTCGTTGAGCTTGTCGCGCTCGGCCAGCATCTCGTCGAGTTCGTGCTTGCCCAGCACCGAGCGGAGGGTTGTCTGGGCCAGCTGGCTGGTGGCGTCCATGAAGCGTTCGACGTTGATGATCGCCTTCTGCGGGTCGATCACGCGGTAATAAATCACCGCGTTGACCTTGACCGAGACGTTGTCCATGGAGATCACGTCCTGGGTCGGCACATCGAGCACGATGGTACGCAGATCGACGCGCACCATCTGCTGGATGAAGGGGATGACGATGATCAGACCCGGCCCCTTGACCTTGTAGAAACGGCCCAGCGTGAAGATGACACCGCGCTCATACTCGCGCAGGATCTTGATGGTGTTGGCGATCAACAGCACCAGGACCACCACGACGGTGGTCATGAAATACAGGAAGTCGATGTTCATGGGTTTGGCTCTCCTTTGTCCCTGAAGGGACGTACTTTCAGCGTCAGTCCTTCGACGGCCACAATCTCGACGCGGTCATCGCGTGTCACCGGCTCGTCCGAGCGAGCCGTCCAGTCCTCACCTTCGATATGCACCCGGCCATGGCCATCCGAAAAATCGGCGATCGACTCCGCCTCGCGGCCGACCAGTGAGTCTGTCCCGGTGACCTTCGGGTTGCGATGTGAGCGGGCCGCCAGGTAGATGACGGCGAAGAAGGCCAGCGCCGAGGCCAGCCCCATCGCCGCAATCAGCCCCGGGTTCACTGCCATGCCCGGCACCTCGGTATCCATCAGGATAATGGATCCGAACACCACGGCGGCGACCCCGCCGATGCCGAGAATGCCGAATGACGGCACGAACAACTCAACCGCGATCAACGCGAAGCCGAGCAGCATCAAGGCCAGCCCGGCGTAGTTGACCGGCAGGATCTGGAAGGCGTAAAGCGCCAGCAACAGGCAGATGCCGCCGATCACGCCCGGCACCAATGCGCCGGGATTGTAGCCTTCCAGGATCAAGCCGTAGATGCCGATCATCAGCAGGATGTAGGCCAGCGTAGGGTTGGTGATGATGCTCAGGAATTCGCTTCGCCAGTCCGGCTCGAGCTCGATCACCCGTGCGCCTTCCGTATTCAGGGTAACGGTCCGGACCGACAGCCGGATCTCACGGCCATGGATGGCCTCGAGCAATTCCGGAATGTCCTCGGCAATGACGTCGATGACGTTCTTTTCCAGTGCCTCACTGGACGTCAGGCTGACCGCCTCGCGCACCGCTTTCTCGGCCCAGTCGGCGTTGCGCCCGTGGCGCTCGGCCAGCCCACGGATGTAAGCCACCGCATCCTCGATCACCTTGCGTTCCGTGGCCGTGCCGGCCGGCGCAGGACGCTCTTCAGCCTCGTCGGTTGTCTCCTCGGATTCCGCCTCGTCGGCTTCAGCGTTCTCGCCGTCGTCCCGCTCACGGTCGTCATAGGCATCGCGAGCGCGCTCGACCGGGGTGCGGGGGCGCTCTGCATCCTCGCCACCCCCGCCGCCGATCTGCACCGGCGTGGCCGCACCCAGGTTGGTCGACGGCGCCATGGCGGCGATGTGACTGGCATAAAGCATGTAGGTGCCGGCACTGGCCGCACGCGCACCCGGCGGACCCACCCAGGTTGCCACCGGCACATGGGCGTTGAGCATCTTCTTGATCATGTCGCGCATCGAAGCGTCCAGCCCGCCCGGAGTGTCCATACGCAACACCACCAGTTCCGCCCGCTCATCCTCGGCCTGCTCGATACCGCGAATGATATAGTCGCGCGTGGCCGGGCCGATGGCGCCGTCGATATCCAGCACGTAGACCGCACCCTGACCGTTATCGGTCGAGGCGCTGGCCAGAATGGCCAGACCACAGGCCAGCAACACGGCCGTGAGCACGCGCCTCGAAACCAGTCGCACCCGCGACATCCCGTCTCTCATGAAATCACCCGTTTTTCAGACATCGGTCACTCTCCATGCATCGGACCGTGATAGCCAAAGAGCGTACCACTTTGCAGGACACGAGGTTGTCATCATGGACCATTGCCGGCGGCACGCCCTCCCCCGCACCCGGGCCGCCACTTGCCGGAACCGGATTGAAAGCCGCAACGGTTGATTCGCCCGGCAATGCCCCCAACCAAGAGACAAGATCCCACTTCAATAGAGAAAACCACCCTCATGAGCAGCATGCCCGACCAGGAACAGTTCAAATTCGACAAGTCCTCGCTGGTACGCGAGGAAGTCTTTACCGACCTGCGAGCCGGACAGATCCGGCGACTGACACCGGTCGATGCCAACGGCCGTGACGACACGGACAAGCCCGTTCGTTACGTCGGACAGACCCAGGTGATGACCAATGCCGGCGCCCTGCCGCTGAGTTTCGAGCTCGAGGCCGACAGCCTTGAGGCCGCCTGCGAGGCCTTTGCCGACGAAGCCCGCAAGTCGCTGGAAGAAACCATGGAAGAACTCAAGCGCATGCAGCGCGAATCCCAGTCCTCCATCATGGTCCCCGGCCAGGAAGGCGGACAGGGTGGTGCCGGTGGTCCCGGCAGCGGCATGCCCGGCGGCGGTTTCAAGCTTTAAGCCAAGCTCCATGCGGGTTTGACGGCAGGGATTCTGGCCGAATCCGCTGCAGAAAAAAGGGCCGCCCGGTGGGCGGCCCTTTTTCTTCCGTTCTGGTTGTTATTATCGGAAGCCTGGCGGATTTACTCCTGGGCCTCGAAACGGTCGCTGAAGATGGCTTCGACCACGTTGAGCTGGACTGGCATCAACACGACCGGACGGTCCGGATCGTTGCTCAGCACGCAGAACGCTGACTGGTAACTGCCTTCCTCCATGCCGATTGCATAGAAGTCGACGTTCACGACCTGCTGCTCATCGGGATCGATCGTACCACTGGTTGGCGACACGTTGGTCCAAGGCGTGAACTCGGCACTGCAATCGATCGTACCGGTGAGCGTGAAGGCCCGGCCCTCCGGAACACCGCTCCATGCAGTCGGGAAACCAAACAATCCGCCCGGTGCGGCCTGACGACCGGTACCGCCTTCGCCATGGAACCAGGCATAAAGATTGTTTGTACCCAGCGAGAACACATCAATGTCCGGATAGGCGACCAGCCAGTAGACACCCGGGTCAAGCTCCAGTAGCGGAGCCCCGGCAGCGGCCAGGTCCAGCATCATGTCGGCATTGTCGAAGTTGACGCCGGCAGCACCCAAGTTGGCACTGAACGACCAGATGGCGTCTTCCGGATTGCTTTCCGGATTGCCGGCCGGCACGCCATTGTCGTCTTCGAACACCATCCAGGTCAGCCCGGTAACGCCTGGGGAACCCAGGGTAAAGCCGGCCGAGAAGATGGTCTCGACGCTGGAGGGGGCCAGGATGGCGAACGCGTCTGTCTGATAGATGCCGGTATCGTCCGGATTGGAGAAATTGTTGATCCGGCCGGAGGTACCCATCTGGGGGTTGTCCCAGATCACCATGCTGACTTCAGGGCCCGACACTCTCTGCGGGCCCTGCTCATTGAGTTGCCACTCCAGCGGCAACTGGCCGAGATTGGAAATGGTGAACTCCCGGGGAACCACGGCGTTCTTGGCCTGGCTTGACACCAGGGAGGCCGGCGCAATCTCGATGATCGGCTTGGGCTCGCGTGAGATCAATGCCACCGGCATACGGGTATCCGCGGCCCCGACGTTCGTGCCGTCCTCTTGAATGTGAATGGAGGCGAACAGCCACTCATCAAACGGCGCACCCGTCACATCGATGGCGATATCCAGGGTCTGCGTCGCCTCGGCTGCCAGCATGAAACTCGCAGGAGTAACGGTGATGACAACCCCGGGTGGTGCGTCAACGGTCACCGTGTACTCGACCGGATTACTCAGAACACTGCGGATGACGCGCTGGTAATTGCACTCGGTCACACAGGTCTGATTGACGATGGACGACAGGTTCAGGTCTGCCGGCTCACCACCGGCATCCGGATTAGCTGCCTGAAAGTTGACAATGGCCTCATCCATCACGAAACCGACCGTACCGGCGCCGCCGAGCTGCAAGCGCCCGGATCCATGATCGAAGGCGTTACCGGGGTTGACGCCGTCTTCCTTCAGCGTTTCCGGTGTTGCCGTCAGCGCCAGGGCCGAGCGCACTTCGGTCGGTGTCCAGCCCGGATGCTGGGCAATGAGCAGGGCAGCCGACCCGGCCGCGTGCGGCGACGCCATTGAAGTGCCCTGGAGGGGGACGTATGCTCCGGGCCCGTCGAATCCGGCAGCCAGGATATTGACGCCCGGGGCGGCAAAGGTGGGTGCCAGGAGATTGAACTGACTCGGGCCACGCGAGCTGAACCCGGCCACCACGTCTTCGAAGCCTTGATCACGCGCGGCCACCAGGTCGGGATCGACCGACACCTGTGCGGTGGATTCGCCGAGCTCGGCAACAAATGCCTCGCCTGCACTGTCGCTGATCATCACGGTCGGAATGCTGGTTGCATCCAGGCCGCCGGCAGTGGTCGGCGGACCACCTGCGTTGTTGTAGAGAATCACCAGCACAGCGCCGGCGTCGAACGCATTGTTCACCTTGGCTGCAAAGGTGCAGCTGCCGCGCTGGATCAACGCCGCCTCGCCGGAAAAGGCGCCCGTCGAAAATGCGTTGCACCCGCGAATGTTGTCGCCGTCCACATCACCGGCCCAGCGCAGCGGTGCACTGATCGTTTCGGTGATGGCCGGCCCGGTGCCGGGCACGCCGGCAACCGGATCGGCGATGCCGTTCAGGGCGACCGGCTGGGCAAAGATGCGCTGATGCGTGGTTGCACCAACCGCCACGTTCCACGGGCCGGTCTTTGCCACGGTCGACGCGCCGGGGCCATCGTTGCCGGCTGAAGCGGCCACGAAAATGCCGGCGGCGTTGGCATCGAGAAACGCCAGGTCGACCGGATCATTCCATGGATCATCCGATCCGGAGATGGAATAGTTGAGGACGCCGACTTCATCGTCGATGGCTTGGTTGATGGCGGCGATCGAGGCCGAACCGGGACAAGACGGGTCGCAGACCTTGTAGGAAATCACATTCGCTCGTGGCGCAACCCCGGAAACATCCAGCAGAAAATCTGTTTCACCGAGCGTGAAGTCAGCCTCGTGCGTGTTGCCGGCTGCGGTTGCGGCCACATGGCTGCCGTGATTGTTCCAGTCCTGGGCGCTTTCCCCGCTGTTGGGCCCATCGATAAAACTCCATGCACCGATCAGCTTGTCATTGCAGATCTCTTCGAACACCTGTTCGGTGTTGTCTTCATCACACACCCCCACGAAATTTCCGGCGCCATACGGGTTGCTGTGGGTAAAACCGTCCCCGTCGGTGGCGGCAAACGAGGGATGATCCGGATTGATCCCGGTATCCAGGATGCCGACTATGACGCCCTCGCCTCGGCTGTTGTCGCCCGACGAGGTCTGTCCGTCCCAAATCGCCGGAGCCCCAATCAGCAGCGGACCTTCGTCCGTCGTGAGTTCGCGAATCTGATCGATCTGGATATCACTCACGAACGGAAGGCCGGCGGCATGATGCCGGGCTTCTTCCGGAGTCAGGCGAATGGCCACGCCGTTGAGCACGTTGAGGAACTGATGCACCGGCTCGATCGTCCGGCGGGTCTGCTGACCAATCTCGCGCAGGTAGGTCTGCTGGCGCTCAGCCAGAAAATCCCGGTAGGCGACGGCCGCTGGACTGGAAGGATCGATTCGCTGACCAGTGACCCGCGGGCTGGTCGGCGCCAGTCCCTGAATGCCACCCTCGTAGCGGGCCAGTGAAGGCTCCGAAAAACGCACGATGTAGAGATGGCGACCATGACGATCGGGGGGTGAAATATGTGAAGCCGCTACACGGCCATCTTCACTGGAAGATACCGCTTCGGTAACGGTTCGCTCGACATCTTCGGCTTCTGCCTGAATGGGGCCGCGATCGGCGGCCAGTGCTGTGACCGCAATCGCGGCCAGGCCCATCAGGGCAATGGAAATGGTATTACGGACAAATCTCGACACAGGCATAGTTGGCCTCCCTGGCTGAACCCCTTGTCATTTTTCTTGTTATGCGAAGACGGCCTCCGACCGACGTTATCGCCTGTTGGGAATTCCCTGCGCGTCCGGAGCATAGTCGCAGCCAATGTCGAAGGCAAGAACTTGATGCGCCCCCTGGATTTGGGCTTGTGGCCTGGAAGCAACCGGCTTTGGCACAGCGACCAAACAGCGCTGCGCCTGTCAGGTCCGCAGGCCGACGCCGCGCTTGAGCAGGGTCAGGCTGGCGATGAACAGGGCGGCGCCGAATCCGATGACGATGGCGTAGGCCAGCCACAGCGAGACGTCGCTGACGCCGAGCATGCCGTAGCGGAAGGCATTGACCATGTAGAGGATGGGGTTGCCCAGTGCGATTTGTTCTGCAATTCCGGGCAACAGGCCGACGGTGAAGAACACGCCGCCGAGATAGGTCATCGGTTGCAGCACAAAGGTGGGAATGATGGAGATGTCGTCGAACTTTTGCGCATAAATCGCATTGATGAAACCGGCCAGGGCGAAGGCGACGGCGGTGAGCAGCAACATCGACAGCGTGATCCACAGATTGTGCATGTGGAAGCCGGCGAAGAATGCGGCCACGATCCACACCAGGACGCCGACGGTCAGTGCACGGAACACCGCCCCGGACACGTAGCCGGCGAGGATGATCGACGGCGGCAGCGGCGAGACCAGCAGTTCCTCGACATGTTTGCCGAACTTCGCACCGAAGAACGACGAGGTGATGTTGCCGTAGGCGTTGGTGATCACGCTGAGCATGATCAGCCCCGGCACGATGAAATCGATGTAGTTCATGCCGCCCATCTCGCCCACGCGCCGGCCGATGATGGCGCCGAAGATGACGAAGTACAGGCTCATGGTGATCATCGGCGGCAGCAGGGTCTGCGGCCAGATGCGGAGTATGCGCGTCACTTCCTTGATCAGGATGGTCTGGTAACCGATCCAGTAGGTTTTTGCCGAGACCTTTTCGCTCATGCCACCTGCTCCTTGTCGAAACCGACCAGGCGCACGAACAGTTCTTCAAGCCGGTTGGCCTTGTTGCGCATGGACTTCACTTCAATACCCTCGACTTCCAGGGCCCGGAAGAGACCATTGAGACGCTGCGCCTTCGGGATACTGGCCTCCAGCGTCATCGGATCACGCAGGTGAATGTCCATGCCTTCGACCACGGGCGCTTGCTCGATCGGTTCGCAAATGTCGAGCACAAAGGTCTCGACCTGCAGCTTGTCGAGCAGGCGCTTGACCGAGGTGTTCTCGACAATCTGGCCGTTGTCGATGATGGCGATATTGCGGCACAGTTGCTCGGCCTCTTCCAGGTAGTGCGTGGTCAGAATGACCGTGGTACCGGCTTCATTGATCTCGGAAATGAAGCGCCACATCGAACGCCGGATCTCGATATCGACCCCTGCGGTGGGCTCGTCGAGAATCAGCAGGCGCGGCTGATGCACCATCGAACGGGCGATCAGCAAACGACGCTTCATGCCGCCCGAAAGGGTGCGCGAGGGCCTGAAGGCCTTGTCCCACAGGCTCAGCTTCTTGAGGTAATACTCGGCCCGTTCCTTGGCCACATTCCGCGGCACCCCGTAATAGCCGCCCTGGTTGACGATAATGTCGAACGGCTTTTCGAACTGGTTGAAGTTGACTTCCTGCGGCACCAGCCCGATCTCGGCCATGGCCTGGGAACGATGCTCCTGCACACTGGTACCGAACACCTTTGCCTCGCCGGACGTGGCGTTGACCAGCGAGCTGACGATGCCGATCAGGGTCGACTTGCCGGCGCCGTTGGGGCCGAGCAGGGCGAAGAAGTCACCCTCTGCGACCTCGAGGTCGATGCCGCGCAATGCAATCGCGCCGCTCTTGTAGGTTTTCTTCAGGCCGCGAATTTCGAGCGCGTTCATGACGTATAGCCTATTGGTTTCGTTCGACGGGGCCGGCACAATAGCAGGCCGATTGTATAGCCACATTCATTTTGGGTTGATCCGAGTGGGAATCAAATCAATTATCACGCTGACACTCAGCATTCTGGGCGTTGGCGCATTCACCGGCGCCATGGCCGAGGGTGATCGCTGGGAGGGCCTGGAGTCCTGCGAGATCTCCATTGCCGGGGGTCGCCTGACGGCCGAGGCACGCTGCGGCACGCTGGAGGTCGCCGAAAACCCCGACGCCCCCGACGGTCGTCGCATCGAACTGGCCTTCGCCGTTGCCCCGGCGCGCTCCAGTCGCGCGCTGGCCGATCCCGTGGTCTACCTGGCCGGCGGCCCCGGGCAGTCGGCACGCGACACCCTGCCTATCATGCAGCGCGCCCTCCGGGACCTCAACCGCGATCGTGACCTGGTGTTCCTCGACCAGCGCGGCACCGGCGGATCCAACATCCTCGATTGCGAAATGGACGAAGGCGAGGATATGTGGCTGGATACCGACCTGGCGCACACCAGCGAACAACTGCAGCGGTGCATGGAGCGATGGGACGCCGACGTGCGCTACTACACGACCAGCCATGGCGCCGCCGACCTCGAGCATTTCAGGCAGCATTTCGACATCGAAGCGCTCAACCTCATCGGCGGCTCCTATGGTACCCGCATGGCCCAGGTCTACCTGCGCAATTACCCGGATCACGTGCGCAGCGTGGTACTCGATGGCGTCGTACCCGTCCAGCTTCGTCTCGGTTCCGAGCACGGGATCATGCTCGATCGCGCCCTGCATCGCCTGTTCGACGCCTGCGACCAGGACAGCGAATGTTCCGAGCGCTTTCCCGGACTCGACTCGGCCTTTTCCGAACTCAAGGCGCGCTATCGCAACAACAGTCAATCGATCTTCGTCACCCATCCGCGCAGCGGCCAGGGTTTCGAGATGAATTTCACGCGCGACGTCCTCGCCACCGCCCTGCGTTTCCTGGCCTACAGCCCGGAAAGCCAGATGATGATTCCCTACCTGGTGCACGAGGCGGCGGCCACCGGAAGCCCCGAGCGGCTGGCCAGTCAGGCGCTCATCGTGACCGACCAGATGATGGACCTGATCGCCGTCGGCCTCAATTTCGCCGTCGGCTGCAGCGAGGACTGGCCCGGCTGGCCGGAGGGTATCGACCAGTCCACCACCCTGCTGGGCGACAGCCTCACCGAGGTCTACCGCGAGATCTGCGCCTGGTGGCCGGCCGGCGAGGCCCCCGAAGATTTCCATGAACCGTTTGATTCCGACGTGCCCATGCTGATCCTGTCCGGAGAACTCGACCCGGTCACGCCGCCCGCATACGGCAACGAGGCCCTGGCCCAGTTCAGCAACGCGCGGCACTTGGTGGCCGAGGGGCGCGGACACATCGTACTGACCAATCCCTGTATCGGCGGCATTGCGACGCGCTTCATTCGCACGGCCGCCAGCGACAACCTCGAAACCGATTGCATGGACGCCATCGGCCCCGAACCATTCTTCCTCGACCTGCTGGGACCCGCACCATGATCGAAGCCAACGGACTGAGGAAGACCTTCAACAAGGGCAAGGTGGTGGCGGTCGACAACGTCAGCTTCACTGCCCGCGACGGGCAGATCACGGGCCTGCTCGGCCCCAACGGCGCGGGAAAGACCACCACACTCAGGATGCTCTATACCCTGCTCGTGCCAGACGAAGGGTCGATGCGCATCGACGGTATCGACCCGGAGGTCGAACCGCTTAAGGTCAAGCGGGCACTCGGCGTGGTGCCCGACTCGCGCGGGCTCTACGACCGGCTGACCGCGCGCGAAAACATTCGCTACTACGGCGACCTGCAGGGACTGGACCGGCGGACCACACAATCGCGCATCGACCAGCTGGTCAAGGTGCTGGACATGAGCGAGTTCATCGACCGGCGCACCGACGGCTTTTCGCAGGGCCAGCGCGTCAAGGTGGCCATCGCCCGGGCACTGATTCACGAACCGGGTACTGTTCTGCTCGACGAGCCGTCCAACGGCCTCGACGTGATGACCACGCGCGCGCTCAGGGAATTCCTGCGCCACCTGCGCTCGCAAGGTCGTTGCGTGGTGCTTTCGACCCACATCATGCAGGAGGTGGCCGCCTTGTGCGACCACATCGTCATCATTGCCGACGGACGCGTCGCCGCCGAGGGCACCGCTGACGAACTGCTGCAACGCTCCGGCGAAAAGAACCTCGAAGATGCGTTCGTCCGCCTGATTGGCTCCGACGAGGGACTGCTGGCATGAAGGCCGTATTCACCAAGGAACTGCTCGACAACTTCCGCGACCGACGCGTCATCATCAATACCCTGATCCTCGGGCCGCTGATGGGGCCGGTAATCTTCGCACTGATGATCTCGTTCATGACCCGGCAGGCGACCGAACGCATGGAAGCGCCGCTGGAACTGCCGGTCGTGGGTGCTGAGCACGCCGTGCAGCTGATCGCCTTCCTGGAACGCCAGGGCGTCGAAATCCTTGATCCACCGGACGACCCCGAACAGGCCGTTCGCGACGAAACACACGAGGTGGTGGTGCGCATCGGACCGGATTTCGCCGAGCACTGGCGCGAAGGACGCCCGGCACCGGTGGAGATCATCGTCGACCAGTCCAGGCGTTACACCGGCGCCTCGGTCGCTCGCGTTCGCGGCTACCTCTCGGCCTGGTCACAACAGGTCGGTCAGGCGCGACTGCAACTGCGCGGCCTGCACCCGGACCTGACGCGCCCGGTGTATGCCACGGTGACGGACCTGTCCACGCCCGAATCGCGCGGCGGCATGCTGCTGGCCTTCCTGCCCTACTTCATCCTCATCACGGTGTTCATGGGCTCGATGCACATGGCCATCGACACCACTGCCGGGGAGCGTGAGCGCAAGTCGCTCGAGCCGCTGTTGATCAACCCCATGCCGCGCTGGCAGATCATGGCCGGCAAGCTGGCCGCCACCACCTTCTTCGCCCTGGCCACGCTGGCGCTGGGGCTGGTCGCTTTCGTCTACGCCATGGGTTTCCTGCCGGTCGCCGACATGGACATGGCGCTCAACCTCGACTTCCGCGTTGCCGCCTGGGCTTTCCTGCTGGTCGCCCCGGCCGCCCTGCTGGCCGCCGCCCTGCTGACCATCCTGGCCTCCTTCGCCAAGAGCTTCCGCGAGGCGCAGAGCTACATGGGCATGGTCATCATCGTGCCCATGATCCCGTCATTGTGGATGCTGGTCGACCCGGCCCGCGCCGAGACCTGGATGACCCTGGTGCCGCTGCTAAGCCAGAACGTGCTGATCCTGGAACTGGTGCGCGGCGAGCCGATCAACTTCGTCTGGGTGGGCCTGTCACTGGCCTCGACCACCGCCGTCGCCCTGCTGCTGGCACTGATCGCCGCCACCCTCTACAACCGGCCGCGGTTGATATTCACATCGGCTTGAAGAAGGTGAAAAGGTAAAAGGTGAAAGGTAAAAGGGGGCGGTTGGAGGAGCTTGAATGGACGGTGCCGGTCAGTGGCGCCACAGTTGCCGAAATCCACAGCATCCGCTCACACCATTCCTTTCACCTTTCACCTTTCACCTTCCTCGGCGGCCAGGGAAAAAACGCCGACGTCGTCCGCTGATACTCCCGATACGCCTCCCCCCGCGATTTCAGCGCCTGCTTTTCCGTGTAAGGAATGCCGCTGACGCGGTAGAGGAACAGCAGCATCACCACCGGCGCCAGCCAGGCCACCCAGGCGTTGGGCGCGCCGACGGCGACCAGGGGGTAGCTGAACCAGTGCAGCCATTCGAAGAAGTAGTTGGGATGGCGGGAGTAGCGCCACAGGCCGACATTACACACCTTGCCCCGGTTTTCCGGGTCGGCCTTGAAGGCCTTGAGCTGGCGATCGGCAATCGACTCACCGGCCAGGCTGGCCAACCAGACGACGACCCCCGCAATCACCCAGGCCGATAAATGGGGCGAAGGGTCATGGGCGACCACCCAGGCCGGCAGGGCAAACAGCCAGGCGATTACCGCCTGGGCCACGAAGAACAGGAGCAGGAACGACTGCTGGCGATGCCCGAAGTGTTCGCGCATCGCCTGGTAACGACCGTCTTCTCTGGACTCGGCAGCCAGCCGCGTGGCCAGGTGCGTCGTGAGGCGGAACGACCAGGTACCGGCCAGCAGCACGACCAGGATGCGCTTTTCGACCGCGCCGTCTCCGATCACGGCCCAGGCCAGCGCTTGCAAACCGATCAGTGTCGCCCAGGCCACGTCCACCCAATCGGCCCGGCCCGAGCGTCGCTGCCAGAACCACAGCAAGACCATGACCACGAGGCATGCGCAAAAGGCGATCAGGAGTTGCATCGAAAAACGGCCACATGAGAAATGGCCTGTCAGTGTAGCGAATAAAAGAACGCCCACCGTGAAGGCGGGCGTCTAGTGTCAACCGGCGGGTTCGGTTGACGTTTCAGGTGTCTGGTGTTGCTGACACCACGGGTTCCCCTTCCCAAATTCTTCAGGCGGCCGCTCGTGCTCGGCAACCGCCCGGGGGCCGATGTATCAGTCGGCCATGCAGACGCGGTCGTTCGACTCGAGGCTGCGCAACCACTCGACCACGACTTCGTCGGCGAGAAGGCTTTCAAATTCGTTGTCGGCAACCGGCTCGTCCACTCGCAGATCGGGACCTTCGCTGACACTGATGAGATTGAGTTCGGCCATTGTCTTGTACTCGATGTGTTGTCTACGAGGACATTAATGCAGGAACCGTGCCAAACGTTTCCATTTCACCGTAGACAGGGGGCTGCAGCCGAACTGAGCAAATTCTGGAACCGGACAAGGTGACAGAAATCGTCACTGGAGTGACAGCTTGTGTCGCCTCGGCGACCGGATTCTGGGGCACAATGTGGCCCTTTCCCGTTAGCCCACACCATGCCGGTCGCCCATTTCCTGCTGCTGCTGTTCATCTGCCTGATCTGGGCCGGCAATTTCATTGCCGCCGCCTGGGCGGTGCAGTCGATGGAGCCGATCACCTTCACCGTCGTGCGCTTTGCGCTGGTGTTGCTGTTGTTGCTGCCGCTGTTGCGCATTCCGGTACGCCGCCAATGGACCACGCTGATCGCTTGTTGCTGGACCATGGGCGCGATCCACTTCGGCCTGGTATTCTTCGCCCTCGGCCGCTCGGCCGACGTGTCCTCCATTGCGCTGTTGATGCAGGTCTACATTCCCCTGTCGACCCTGCTGGCGGTGCTGGTGCTGGGCGAGCGCATCGGCTGGCGGACCACGACCGGCATCCTGATCTCCTTCTGCGGGGTCCTGGTGATGGGACTCGACCCGCTGGTGCTCTCCCAGCTCGACGTCCTGTTCCTGGTGCTGGCTTCAGCCCTGTCGCTGGGCACCGGCACCATCCTGATGCGCCGGCTGCAGGGCATCAGCGTACTCAACTTCCAGGCCTGGAATGCCTTGCTGTCCATCGTGCCGCTGTCATTGCTGGCACTCTGGCTCGAAGATCCATTGCGCGGCATCCAGGCCACCTTTGCCGCGCCGGATGTCTGGCTGGCGGTGGCCTACTCGGCCGTGGGCGCGTCCATCATCGGCCATGGCGGCTTCTACTGGCTGATCCAGCGCCACGAGGTCCATCGCATCACACCTTATCTTCTGCTGGTACCGGTGCTGGCCGTACTACTCGGCATCCTCTTCTGGGGCGACCGCCCGGGCCCGAGGTTGTTGACCGGGGGCAGCCTGGTACTGGCCGGCGTGCTGTGGATCACCCTGCGTGCCCGCTGGCGCCGCAAACCGGCAACGCCCCGACCCCCTCCGCCGCCGACGACATGAATGGAAAGAGCAAGCACCAAATTCCAAACAAAACCCAATGACATAAATTCCAATGACCGAAACGGGCGTGGTGCCATGCGCATAGCCAGCCGCTGACACCCCACGCCGGCTAGTGGGCCATGCGGTTAACTAGCCTTTCCGTTTGGAGCATTGAAATTTCGGTCCTTCGAATTTGTTTCGGGTTTCGGATTTCGAATTTCGAATTTTCAACCTTCGAACGTCAGAGCGTCATCCATCCCCTCAAGCCGGGGCCTTTGCGGATTCAGAGCACATTCAGCCTCACCGCGGGACAATGATGGACAGTACGGTCACCATGGCTCGAGCATCGATGAAAGCAACCCTTCTGATCCTGGCGTGGCTGATCCTGATCCCGATCACGGTCTCGGCCCAGCCCGGCCCTCCCCCTTACCCACCAGGTGGCGGCCCGGATCCCGACTATCGGTACTACCAGCACGAGCATCCGCAACACCGACTGGGGCACTGGTACGCTGGCGAATCGATGCGCCAGAACGAGGAGGCGCGGCGCATGACGTGCGGCTTCTCCGGCCAGCGCTGGGCGCTGGACTGGGACATGCACTACCGCTGGGCCCTGCGCGCCAATCCCAACCGCG
>SKZJ01000316.1 GCA_007127425.1 Wenzhouxiangella sp. | reverse complement strand
GCACCGATCGCGGCCTCAAACAGCGGCACACGAAGTTCAAGGCGCTCCGGTTCCAGCTCCCGTTCGGCAGTGGCCATCACTCAGGCGATCTGCCGCCCAATCAGGGTTTCGTCGGGGCGTTGTCGGCTGCGGCGGGCTTGTCCGCACCCGGGGCGGGCTTGTCCGCACCCGGCTGACCGCTCGACTTTGGGGCTGCCTTGTCGGGCGCACTGGCACCTTGCCGGGGTAACGGCTTGCTGCCGCCGGTGAAAACCTTGCCCAATGCCTCGCTGTCGGGATCCATGTCGATGCTGCCGTTGAAGCGGGCGCCGTCTTCCAGGCTCACCCGTGGCGACACGACGCTGCCCTTGATGCGGGCACTTTTCCGGATGACGACGCGCTCCGAGGCCACCAGATTGCCGTCCATACTGCCGTCGACGTAGATGGTGTGCGCATGGATATCGGCCTGTACATCCCCCTGTTCACCGATGGTCACGCTATGCTTTTTCAGGTCCACGGCCCCCTTGACCCGGCCTTCGATGACCAGATCCTCGTCACCTCGTAATGTACCGTCGACCTCGATCGAGGGACCGATCACGGCTGTGGTTGAACTTGTCGAGCGCGCACTGGAGGCGGGCTGACGTGGCTTTTCGAGCTTGCGTTCCTCAGAAGTCGAGGATTGCTCGTCGGACTGTTCTCGTTTGTTGAACATGGGATGATTCCGAAGGGTGTTGGGGGGAGAACCAAGCTACCCCTGCACGCCGAACCGGTCAAGTGCCGAATCCGTGATTCCCATCACTTCCACGGGCGACGGTGCCGACACGCATCTCCTGGGCCCGGATCACCCCATGATCGAGGGAATCCGGCGAGGCCTGAACAAGTGGCCGACGCCCGCCGCGCGGGCAGCGACGAGCCCGTGACCATCACTCCAGGTCGAGGAAGCTCCTGAGCTGTTCCGAACGAGTCGGGTGGCGCAGTTTCCTGAGCGCCTTGGCCTCTATTTGACGAATACGCTCCCGGGTGACATCGAACTGCTTGCCGACTTCCTCAAGGGTGTGGTCGGTGTTCATATCGATGCCGAAGCGCATCCGCAGCACCTTGGCCTCGCGCGGGGTGAGGCCGGAAAGCACTTTCTGCACGGTATCGGTCAGGCCGGTGGTGGTGGCCGTGTCGATCGGCGAGAGGATATTGGCATCCTCGATGAAATCCCCCAGGTGCGAGTCCTCGTCGTCGCCGATGGGCGTTTCCATCGAGATCGGCTCCTTGGCGATCTTGAGCACCTTGCGCACCTTGTCCTCGGGCATTTCCATGCGCACGGACAGTTCTTCCGGGGTCGGCTCGCGACCCATCTCCTGCAGCATCTGGCGGCTGATGCGATTGAGCTTGTTGATGGTCTCGATCATGTGCACCGGAATGCGGATCGTGCGCGCCTGGTCGGCAATCGAGCGCGTAATCGCCTGGCGAATCCACCAGGTGGCATAGGTCGAGAACTTGTAGCCGCGGCGGTACTCGAACTTGTCAACCGCCTTCATCAGGCCGATGTTGCCTTCCTGGATCAGGTCAAGGAACTGCAGGCCGCGGTTGGTGTACTTCTTGGCAATCGAGATGACCAGGCGCAGGTTGGCCTCGACCATCTCCTTCTTGGCGCGGCGTGCCTTGGCCTCGCCGATGGACATCTCGCGGTTGAGCTCGAGCAGATACCCCACCGGAATGCGCTGATCGCGCTCGAACTTCGCCAGCTTGCCCTGTAGCTCGGCGATTTCGTCCTTGTATTCGCGCAGAGTCTTGGCCCAGTCGGTTCGGCGCCGCAACAATCCGGCCAGCCATTCCGGATCGGAGGCGTTATCGCGGAAACTGGTGATGAACTCCTTGCGCGGCATGCCGGAACGCTCGACACACACGGCCATGATGGCGCGCTCGATATCGCGAATTCGAGCCACGTGCAAGCGCATGCGCAAAATCAGCAGATCGAACAGGCGCGGCGGCAACTTCAGGCGCAGGAACTGCTCGGAGATGCTGTCCTTGACCTCGTTGGCTTTCTTGCCGGTCGCCCCGTAGCGGTCGTAGAGCTTGGTGAAGTGCTCGTGCAGCTTGCCCAGTTCATCGAAGAACTGGGTCACCTGCTCCGGGTCGGGCAAGGTGTTGACGGTCGGTGCCGGCTTGTCTTCGTCATCTTCCTCGGCGTCCTCGTCGATGTAGACGGCTTCCTCGGCCACCGCCGCTTCCATGGTGTCTTCCGAGATCAGATCCATCTCGGCGAGCAACTCGGGGTTGATGAAACCGCTGACCAGTTCGTTGAGGCGCAGGTTGCCCTCCTGCCAGGACTCGACCTCCTCGAGCAGGATGCCGACCGTGCCGGGGAAGCGCGAGAGCGCCATGTTGACCTGGTTGAGACCGTCCTCGATGCGCTTGGCGATGTCGATTTCATCGTCTCGCGTCAGCAGCGATACCGACCCCATCTCGCGCATGTACATGCGCACCGGGTCGGTCGTGCGGCCAAGCTCGGTTTCCACCGCGGCCAGCGCCGCCTCGGCATCCTGCTGGGCCGCCTCGTCGTCGGCGTCGGTGCTGGCCGAATCGTTGAGGATCAGCGCATCGGCATCTTCAGGCGCCTCTTCGAACACCTTGATGCCCATGTCGTTGATCATGTTGACGATGTCCTCGATCTGTTCGGGATCGACGATATCGCCGGGCAGGTGGTCGTTGACCTGGGCGTAGGTCAGCCACTGCCCCTGCTCACGGCCTTTCTCGATCAGCTGCTTGAGCTGGGACGGTCGCGGTGAATTGTCCATATCGCTTGATTCGGCTTTGCTCATAAATCTTCATCCACGCGCTGGCCTAGCAGCCGGCGCAATTCTCTGGTTCTGATTTCATCCAGTCCCCCCTCTCTCAGCTGGGCTTGCTGGAGTTCGCGGACACGGATCTGTATTTGTTGACGACGTATTCTGGCCAGTATTTGCGCCAACGCCGCCGACATGGCTTCCGGCTCGTCGATGACCTCACGCCCGGCCAGCTTCGCCAGCCAGGGGCCTTCCGGCCGGTCGCGCCAGCTTTCAAGAAGCTTAGCCGTTGAAAAATGGGGCTTGGCACGGCAAAAGTCAATCAGTTCTCGCAAGAAATCGACGCCACGCAGCTTAACCGATCCATCGAGCGCCCCCTCGGCCACGTCCCGGGCCAGGTCGGGACGCTGCACAATCAACGCCACGGCGTATTGTACCGGGGTCAACGGTCGATCATCGCCGGCACCGCCCTGGCGTGTCTTCGGCGCGTTCGACGCCGGCGGCACCACGGGGGCGGCTCCACCATGCCCGGCTCGCTTCTCCAACTCCCGTCGCATGAGGTCGGCGAACGCACCCGCCGGCATTTTCTCCAGGTACGGTTGCGCCAGCGCCACCAGGCGCGCGCGCCCGTCGATTGACGTCATGTCGACCTCTTCGGCCAGGTGGTCAAAGAAAAACGTCGACAGCGGTCGCGCCTGATCGACGAGGACGGCGAACTCATCCCGGCCGCGCGCGCGCACCAGCGAGTCGGGGTCCTCGCCCTCGGGCAGAAACAGGAAACGCACTTCGCGATTGTCGCGCATCACCGGCAGCGCCGCCTCCAGGCCACGCCAGGCCGCCTGGCGACCGGCACGATCACCGTCGAAGCAGAACACGACCACCGGTGAGGCACGGAACATCAACTCCATGTGGTCGGCGGTGACGGAGGTGCCCAGGGTGGCTACGGCGTTGTCGAACCCGTACTGGAACAGGGCCGCGCAATCCATGTAGCCCTCGACCACCAGCAATCGCTTCGGCAGGCCGCCGCGCCGCACTTGGTAGAGCCGATAAAGCTCGCGACCCTTGTGAAAGACCGGCGTCTCGGGGGAGTTCATGTACTTCGGACCACGCTCCCCCAGCGCCCGACCGCCGAAAGCGATCACCCGGCCACGGCGATCATGGATCGGAAACATCACCCGGTCGCGAAACTTGTCGGTGGTGCGCTGATCGCGACGCGTGACCAGACCGGCCTCCTCGAGTTCATCGAGCCGAAACCCCTGGGCGGTCAGTTCGTCGGCCAGCGCCTGCCAGGCTTCCGGTGCATAGCCGATTCCAAATTCATCCACTGTTGCCTTGTCGAAGCCGCGCCCCTTCAGGTAATTGCGCGCCGCCTCGGCGCTCCCGAGCTGACGGCGAAACCAGCTCTGTGCCGCACCCAGCGCCGCGTACAGGCGATCATATTGACGGACGGGCGCATGACCCCCCTCGCGCGGCACTTCCAGTCCGGCGCGCGAAGCCAGTTCCTCGATGGCGGCCGGAAACTCCAGCCCGTCGTACTCCATGACGAAGCCGATCACCGTGCCGTGCGCACCGCAACCGAAGCAGTGGTAGAACTGCTTGTCGGAGCTGACCGTAAAGGAAGGGGTTTTTTCGTCGTGGAAGGGGCACCGGGCCTTGAACTCACCGCGCCCGGCCGGCTTGAGATCAACCCGGGAACCGATGACCTCGACGATATCGCTGCGCTCGATGAGGGTTTCGATGAAACTTTCGGGGATGCGACCAGCCACTAGCCTAGTCTAGCCCGAACATTCCATGAATTGGCGCTATCAGCCCTGGCCGGCCAGCCGGCCGCGCACCTGTGCCGAGACCTTGCCCATGTCGGCGCGCCCCTGGACGCGGCCCTTGATCAGGCCCATGACCTGGCCCATGTCGGCCATGGAACTGGCGCCGGCCTCGGCAATGGCCTCGTCGATGACCCGACCCAGTTCCTCTTCCGATAACGGCTCGGGCAGGTAATCGTCGAGAATGGCAATTTCGGCCTCTTCGATCTCGGCCAGTTCCGGCCGGTCGCCGGCCCGGTACTGCTCGGCCGATTCGCGGCGCTGCTTGATCATCTTTTCGACCACGGCCAGCACCTGGGCCTCGTCGAGTTCGACACGCTCGTCGATCTCGCGCTGCTTGATGGCGGCGGTAATCATGCGCAGGGTTTTCAGGCGCGACTTGTCGCCGGCCCGCATGGCCTGCTTGACGTCATCGTTGATGCGTTGCTTGAGCGACATGACTTCCTGCTTTGCCGTTGGAGCGCCGGTGGATTGCCGTCGACGACCGGACCGCTCAGGAATTGCGGTCCGCTAGTAGTACAATGAGCGTCTGCTCAGTAGAGACGGCGGCGGTTGACGCGCTCGCGCGAGATCTTGCGCAGGTGACGCTTGACCGCTGCAGCCTTCTTGCGCTTTCGCTCCTGGGTCGGCTTCTCGAAGAACTCGCG
>SKZJ01000003.1 GCA_007127425.1 Wenzhouxiangella sp. | reverse complement strand
GTCATTTTGGCGATCCAGGAACTGCTGATGCGCCACGGCCATGATGACCCCGTCGTAGACGCCTTCGGGCACCGGGTCGAGCAGGTCCAGCCCATACGCTTCGCGGGCTTCTTCGGCACTGACCCAGGGGTCGTGTACATCCACTTTCAGATTGAAGGATTCCAGCTCGCGAATCACATCGATGACGCGGGTGTTGCGCAGGTCCGGACAGTTTTCCTTGAAGCTCAGGCCCAGCACCAGCACCCGGGCGTTCGGGCGATAGACGCCGGCCCTGGCCATCAGCTTGATCAATTCGCCGGCGACAAAATGGCCCATGCCGTCATTGACGCGGCGCCCGGCCAGGATCACTTCGGGATGAAAGCCGATCGTCTGGGCCTTGAAGGTCAGGTAATAGGGGTCGACGCCGATACAGTGGCCACCGACCAGGCCCGGCTTGAAGGGCAGGAAGTTCCACTTCGAACCGGCGGCCGCCAGTACGCTCGCGGTATCGATATCCATCCGGTTGAACAGGATGGCCAGTTCGTTGACCAGGGCGATATTCAGGTCACGCTGGATGTTCTCGATCACCTTGGCGGCTTCGGCGATGCGGATGCTCTCGGCGCGAAAGGTGCCGGCCTGAATGATGGTGAGATAGAGCTGATCGACGAAGTCGGCCACCTGGGGCGTGCTGCCCGAGGTGACTTTCATGATGTCGGTCAACCTGTGTGCCGGGTCGCCGGGGTTGATTCTCTCCGGGCTGTAGCCGCAATAGAACAAATCATCCGTTTCCCCCGGTTCGGGATCGGAACCCTTCCGATAGACCAGTCCCGAACCCTGCTCGAGTACGGGGACACAATCCTCTTCGGTGGCGCCTGGATAGACGGTCGACTCGAAAATGACCACGTCACCGGGCTTGAGATAGGCGGCAATCAGCCGGGAGGCGGATAGCAACGGTGCCAGGTCCGGCCGCTTGGCCTGGTCGATAGGGGTGGGCACGGCAACGATATAGACCTGGCAGTCGCTCAAGCATTCCGGATCGCTGGTCAGCACCAGCTTGTCGGCCTTGTCGATCTGATCGCTTTCGACTTCATGGGTGAAGTCCACACCATTGTTGAGCTGGTCGACACGCTTCCGGTGACTGTCATAACCGATCGTCTTGAAGTGCTGACCGAAGTGGACCGCCAGCGGAAAGCCGACATAACCCAGCCCGATGACCGCCAGCTTTGTCTGGCCGGCCTGCAGCTCGGCCAGCCGTGTCGTGATATCGCTCAGCATGGATCCTGTTTCCCGTGTTCTTGTTTATTGTGTTCATGGGCCGGGCCGCTTGGCCCGGCTTCACGCCGGTCAGTGTGCTCGACGCGCTCAGCGGGTTTTTCCTGCGCCTGTAGCAGGGTCCTGTAAGTCGCCAGCAATCGCTCGCCGATCACCGTCCAGCCATAAAGTTGTTCGGCCAGTTGCCTGGCCCGCCGACCCAGGCGGTGACGCAGGTCGGGGTCATCCAGCAACCGGTTGATGGTACCAGCGAACTCTTCCGGGGTATCGGCCAGGCAGGCGCTTTCCCCGTCGACCAGGCCAATGCCTTCGGCACCGATCCGGGTACTGACGATGGCCTTTCCCATGGCCATGGCTTCGAGAATCTTCAAACGCGTCCCGCTGCCGGCACGCAGCGGGACGATGAAGACCGCGGCGCGCCGAACCCGGGCCTGCAGGTCGTCGACAAAGCCGGCGAAGCTGACCCGACCGTCCACGGCCACCTGCATTGAAGGGTTCTCGTTGCGGCCGATGATTTCCAGGTGCAGGTCCTTTCGATCTTTCAGCAGCGGCAGGATTTCGGCGATGAAATACTCGATGCCATCGCGATTCGGGAACCAGCCCATGTGACCGACGAACACCAGGGATCCGTCCTGCTCGTTCTCGGACCTGCCCGGTCTGAAAGTCTCAAGGTCCACGCCGTTTGGCACGACGCTGACCTGACACCCCGGTGCCAGATCCAGCAGGCGCTCGGCATCCTCCTGCGAGCACGCCAGTACCCGATTTGCGCGGGCACAAGCCGAGCGCTCGAAGTTTTCCAGCCCTCGATGCCTTAGACGAAGCAGCAGGCGTTGCAGCGGTCGCGATTCGATGGCGACACGCTTGTCCGCCAGCAGGCTTTCGACATTGTGCTCGTTGAGTACAGTAGGCACGCTGGCCGGCACCCGCTCGAGCAGGCCGGCCACGGCCAGAATGTCCAGATGGACCAGGTCCGCCTGAGACACCAGTTGATCGAAACACCTTTGCAACGCAAGTGGCCGGTAGCGCAGGTCGAGCAGCGTCTGCCCCCGCAGCAGGCCGCGTAGCGCCATGCCGGCGAGCCGGTGCGGCCTGGTCAAGGCGGGCAGATCGACCTGGTGAATACCCGCCAGGTGGATGTCGGGAAGCACTTCCGGCAGCGGCTGTTCCTCCGGGCGGCGCAGACTCAACAGGGTGACCTGATGATCCCGGGCCGCTGCCCGCAGCAGGTGCCAGGCGCGCAGTTGATGGCCCTCGGTCGGCGGAAAGGGCAGGCGGCTGGTGACAAACAGGACTCGTGCCATCAATGGCTTCCTTGCCAATAGCGATAGCCGGCGAAAGTCCAGCCGGCTACCATCAGCGCAGTGACAAAATCGATCTCGCTCATCCGCGCACCAGGACCTGGCGCAATTGATCGTAACTGCGGTCGCCCAGCAAGCGCCTGGGCCAGCCAAGCAGACGATAACGGGCGCACTGACGCCATACCGCAGGCCCCTGCCAGCGGACCAGTTGTTGAAATGCCACCGGGTCGATCTGGCGCGAGATCACCACCCGATCAATCAGGCCACCCGCCGGTGTGGCCTGGTTGTTGCCCGGTCTGGAGCCGAACACACTGCGGTAGCCGGCATCATGCGCCGCCTCGAGCTCGCGTCGCCCGCCTCGCCCGCCGGGCAGGGAAAGCAGCGTGACCCGCCGGCCGGTGATCTGTTGCAGGAAATCACGGCTGCTGGCCAGTTCAATGCGGAGCGCGGCCGGGGAAAGGTTGTTGAGAAAATGATGCGACAGCCCGTGCGAGCCGATGACCATGCCAGCATCGGCCAACTCGCGAACCCCGGCGCGCGAGATCATGCCGCGTTGACCGACAAAGTTCCGGGTAATGAAAAAGACCGCCGCCAGGCCCGACTCCTGGAGGATTGGCAGGGCCTGCTCGATATTGCTGACATCACCCTCGTCGAATGTGATCAGTACCATGTGCCGGCCCGCCGGACCTTCCGGCGCGACCAGGGCCTCTCCGGCCACCGGTAACCAGCCGGCCACTCCCAGCTCACTCAGGTGGCGCATTTGCGTAGCGAACTGTTCGGGTTTCAGGCTGTAGCGCGGGTCGAACCGTCCGCGATCGGCACGAGATTCATGGATACCGTGATACATCAACACCAGCGATCGGCCCGGTGGCGGCGACAGTGATGGTGCGGTCGGCGCGCTCATGCGATCCGCTCCACGCCTCTCATATCGGGATCCGGCTCCGGCTCTGTCTCGGCATCCGGCTGGGCCTCCAGGTCGGCCTCCAGCTCGGCATAGCGCAATTGCAGGCCGCGCAGGGCCAGTCCCAGGTACAGCCAGAAGTGGGCAATCATCGGGTAATGGGTGAAGCGATTACCGAAGACGTTACCGATCATGAGTGCGATCCATGCTCCGGCCATGCCCAGTACCAGGCCGGCGTACCAGCTACCGGGCACGGCGACGGCCCGGCTTCGCCAAAGCAGGCGGGTGATACTCCAGAACAGCCCGAGCACGATCACCGCTCCAAGCAGGCCTTTTTCCACCAGTTCGCGCAGGAAGAAATTGTGCACACTCATTTCGTGAGTACTGTATTCGGGATGGTGGAAATTATGAAAACCGATGCCGAGTAGCGGGTTCTCCTTGAAGTGTCCGAACGCCTCTGCCCAGATTACGAAGCGCAAGTCCGTGCTTTCATCGCGCAGCTCCTCGTCGATCGAGATGGTGTCAAATCGCTCCACCGCGGCTGGCGGCAGGAGCAGGGGTACGACCATGATCAGTGCCAGGGCCGGCAGCATCAGCTTCAACCGGGCTTTCGAAAGCAGCAGGATGACCACCAGGCCTGCCAGGATGGCAACGTAGGCGGTACGCGAATAGCTCAGCACCACGCAGATAGCCGCGAGCGTGGCGGCCAGTGCATACACCGCGCGCCAGCCCCAGCCGACCCGCGTGCTGATGAGCAGCCCGAATGCCACCAGGCAAGCGGTGACCATAAACGCCGCCATCTCATTGGCGCCCAGTTCCACAAAGGTCGAGTTGACGCGAAGATCGTGGCTGTAATGCCAGTTGCCAACTTGCGCATTCTGGTCGATCAGCACATAGAACATGTAGGGCAGCGGCAGTAGCGAAGCCAGGTACATGCGGCGCAAACCGGCCTGGTCGGTCACGCTCATCTGGGCGAGAAAGACGAATGCCACGCCGATGTAATGGTCCTTGAGGTAATTGACGTGGCCGGAGGGATCGGCCACATTGCCGTAGCCAATCATGAGGGCGAAGACCCCGCCGGCCATGTAGACCATGACCCAGCCATTGACCCCGGTACCTTGTACCAGCTTGCCGCCGCAGCGCAGGGCCATCATCCAGGCAGCAAGGAAGGTCAGATTGAGGAAGTTCAGACCGCTGCCGAAGTTGGGGAAGTTCTCCAGGTAGATACTTTGCAGCGGAATCATGACGACAAACAGATACAACGCCCAGTTGTGTCGGACTGGTCGGTAGTAGGTGGTCGCAGCCGCGCTTGGCTGGACTGTGGTGGCGTTGATGTTCATCAGTGCAACGCCGAGCGGTAGATGCCGCTGTAGCGGGTGGCCATGTGCGCGCTGGAATAGTGTCGGCTGACGCGCTGGTGGGCTGCCATCAGCGGCAAGGTGGCGGCAGGCAGCTCCATCAGGGCCGCGGTCAGGTCGTCGGCATCACCCGGGCGGACCGTTCGGCAGCCGGCCAGCCCGTCCAGTAGTTCAGGTATGGCGCCGGCGGCGGAGGCAATCACCGGGCAACCACACGACAGTGATTCGAGCACCGTCATGGGCATGCCTTCGGTCAGTGATGGCAGCACAAATGCGTCCAGGCGCGGGTACCAGTGCTCCAGACCGTTCATGCTGCCGGGCAGACTGACCTGGCGCTCCAGGTCCAGGCGCCGAACCAGTGCCTCCAGCTCCTGCCGTTGCGGCCCATCTCCGACAATCTCCAGGTCGAATTCACGCCCTTGATCACGGCAGGCCGCGAT
>SKZJ01000290.1 GCA_007127425.1 Wenzhouxiangella sp. | reverse complement strand
GCCGATCTGGGCCTGAAGGTGGCGCTTGTCGAGCGCTACGGATCCTTGGGTGGGGTGTGCCTGAACGTGGGCTGCATTCCCTCGAAGGCGCTGTTGCATGTCGGGCAGGTCATTGATGCGGCCGAGCACCTGGGGTCGCACGGGGTGAAGTTCGGCCAGCCGGAGCTCGATATCGACAAGTTGCGTGAATTCAAGGATGACGTGGTCGGCAAGCTCACCGGCGGGCTGGCCGGCATGGCGAAGAAGCGCAAGGTCGAGGTCGTCGAAGGCACCGGAAAGTTTGCCGGCGAGCATGAACTGAGCGTCGAGACCGACGGCGAGAACAGAACCGTCAGCTTCAACCAGTGCATCATCGCCGCCGGCTCCCGCGTGATCGAGATTCCGGGGATTCCATGGGACGACGAGCGGGTCATGGACTCGACCGGTGCGCTGGAACTGGAGAATGTCCCCGAACGGCTGTTGGTTATCGGCGGCGGCATCATCGGCCTGGAAATGGCCTGCGTGTACCGTGCGCTGGGCTCGAACGTGACCGTGGTCGAGCTGATGGATCAGCTTATGCCCGGCGCCGATGCCGACCTCGTCAAGCCGTTGCACCAGCATCTGAAAAAGCAGGGCGTCGAATTCCACCTGAAGACGAAGGTGGAAAAGGTCGAGGCCGGCGATTCGGCGCTGACCGCACAGTTCGACGGCGAGAAGGCGCCCGATTCAGCCGATTTCGATCGTGTACTGGTCAGTGTCGGCCGCCGTCCCAACGGCGATCAGATCAAGGCCGATCAGGCCGGCGTGAAGGTCGACGACAAGGGCTTCATCAAGGTCAACGGCCAGATGCGAACCAACGTCGATCACATCTTCGCCATCGGCGACATCGTCGGCCAGCCCATGCTGGCGCACAAGGCCAGCTACGAGGGCAAGGTGGCCGCCGAGGTTGCGGCTGGCGAAAAGCGCGCCGCCGATGCACGCGTCATTCCCTCGGTGGCCTACACCGACCCGGAAGTCGCCTGGGTGGGGCTGACCGAGGTGCAGGCGAAGGAAGGCGGGCTCGATTACGGTGTCGGCAAGTTCCCGTGGGCAGCGTCGGGGCGTGCGCTGGGCATGGATCGCTCGGAGGGCTTCACCAAGCTGATCTTCGACAAGAAGACCGACCGCCTGGTCGGCGCCGGCGTGGTCGGCCTGCATGCCGGCGACCTGATTGCCGAGCTGGCCCTGGCCATCGAGATGGGCTGTGATGCCGAGGATATCGGCCTGACCATCCACCCGCACCCGACCCTGAGCGAGTCGATCATGCTGGCTGCCGAGGCTTATGAGGGCACCATTACGGACCTGTACATTCCCAAGAAAGGGTGACAGGTGACAAGTGACGGGTGAATGGGTGAATGGGTTGATGGGTTAACGGAGCGAGGCGCAAGGCTCAAGGTGAAAGGTGAAAGGGTTAACGGGTTAACGGGCCAAACCAGCCAACGAACCAACGAACCAACGAACCCTTACGGCGTCAGAGGGAACAGCCACGGCACCACGATCAGGGTGGCGATGAGGATCAGGCACTGCAGTGGAATGCCGGCGCGGGCGAAGTCGCCGAAGCGGTAGCCGCCGGGGTTGAGGACCAGGGTGTTGACCGGCGAGGCCACCGGGGTGGCAAACGCCGTGCTGGCGGCAATCGCCACGGTCATCATGAAGGGGTAGGGGCTCAGTTCCATCGCCAGCGCGGCCTGCAGTGCAATCGGTGCGATCAGCACCGTGGTCGCGGTATTCGAGATCATCTGGCTCAGTGCCGAGGTGAAAATGAACAGCGCGGCCATCACCACCATCGCGCCGTAGTCGTTCGACAGCCCGAGCAGCCAGTCGCTGGCCAGTGCCAGGCCGCCGGTGTTGTCCAGTGCGGTGGCCATGGGCATGATGGCGGCAATCAGTACCACGCTTTCCCAGTTGATGTTGCGATAGGCTTCCAGTCCGTCGAGACAGCGCGTCAGCACCAGCACACAAGCGGCAGCCAATACGGCGACGACATTGGGCATGAGATCGAAGGTCATGGCCGCAAGCATCAGCAGCATCACCGCCATGGCCACCGGCGCTTTCTTCGTGCGCCGCGATTCGGCCTGTCCATCGCCGCCGAGCAACACCAGGTCACGCGAGTCACGGGCCACGTTATGCAGGTTGCTGCGCTTGCCGGTGACCAGTAATACGTCGCCCACCCCGAGTTTCCGGTCGAGGTCGACCATGCGACCTTCACCGCCGCTGGGTCGCTGTCCGAGCACGGTCACGCCGGCACCACTGTGCAGGCGCAGATCGCGCAGGGTCTGACCAATCCAGCGCGAGCGTGGCGGCACCAGGGCGTCGACCAGGCTGAGCGGTGCGGGCAGTTCCGGCTGCCATTGCTCGAATTCGAGGTCCATGGCCTCGACCGCCTCCTCGATATGGTCTGGCTCGCCGCTCAGGAACAGTTCGTCATCGGGATTGATGGGGCTGCCCGGCTCGGCTCGCCGGGTGAACTTGCCGCGTCGGGTCCGACTGCTGATGGCCAGCACGCTCACCTGGTAGCGTGAGCGCAGTCCGCAACCCGAAACGCTCTGGCCGGCCAGCACGGAATTCGCAGGCACGCGCACCCGCGCCAGTCCGTTCTGCAGTCCGTACTCGGTGAACAGGTCGAACCAGTCGGGGCCGGTTTCGGCTTCCTCGGCACGCTTGCGCGCCGGGACCAGTCTGGGGCTGACCAGGACCATGAAGACAATGCCGATGACCAGCATCACCAGCCCGGGAGCGGTGTAGTCGAAGAAGGCGAAGGGCTCCAGCCCGGCTTGCCTGAGCTGTCCGGCCACGATCAGGTTGGGTGGGGTGCCGATCAGGGTGAGCATGCCGCCGAGCAGGGCGGCAAATGCCAGCGGAATGAGCAGGCGCGACGGACTGATGCCGCGCGAGCGGGCAATGGCAATGACCACCGGTAACATCACCGCGACCGTGCCCGTGGAACTCAGGAATCCGGACAGCAGGGCGGTGGTCAGCATCAATACCGCGATCAGGCGTGCCGGGCTCTCACCGGCCAGCCGCTGTACGCCGCGTCCCATGGCATCGGCCACGCCGGTGCGGAACAGGGCCGCACCGACCACGAACAGCCCGGCGATCATCAACACGACCGGATCGGAAAAGCCGGCCAGCGCTTCCTCGGTGGAGATCACGCCGCTGAAGACCAGCGCCAGCAGCGCCATCACCGCCACCAGGTCCAGCCTGAGCCGGTTGCTCATGAACAGCGCCAGGGTGACGGCGAGGATGACCAGGACGATGATCAGGTCGGTGGGCATGTCCGTTTGTTCGTTTGTTCGCTAATTCGTTGATTCGTTATCAGTCTACCGCGGTGGGCGGCCGTTGATCCGGGTGGGTTATCCTCCAAGGCCGTTGGTTGTCTGGCAAATGCCTGGAGATGAATGTCGTGCGAGTCACTGTTCTGATGACGCTGTTGCTGGTCATGCTGCTGGCCGCTTGCAGCGATGAAGCCGAGCGCGAGGTGCGCGAGGTCGAAGTGCCGGAGGCCGAGGAGGTCGGCGAGAGCTTGCAGGACTTCTTCCAGCGCGTCGAGCGCGAGCGTGCCGAACTGAGTCCGCAGACCATGGCGGCCGCCGTGGCCGGCACCGAGCGCGAATCCGACTACCTCGGTCGTCTCGATATCCCCTCGGTGGAGCGCACCGAGGCTGAATTGGCCATGGCGCGCCGTCACCGCGACGAGCTGGGTCGTTTCGACCGTGACGGGCTGGACGGGCAGGATGCCCTGTCGTGGGACATCATGGCCTGGCAGCTCGACCAGCACATTGCCGGGGCCGAGTACCTGTGGCACGACTTCCCGGTCAACCAGTTGATGGCGGTGCACAACCTGTTGCCGGCCTTCATGACCGACCAGCACCCGCTGCGCCGTGACGAGGATGTCGACTTCTACATCCAGCGCCTGATGCAGTTTCCCGACGTGTTCCAGGGGACGATCGAGGTGGTCGCCTACCGCGCCGAGCAGGATCTTTACCCGCCACGGTTCGCATTGGAAAAGACCGTGCGTGACGCCCGCGCCTTCGTCGAAGGTCCCGCCATCGACAATCCGCTGGTCGAGCGTTTTCTCGCACGTGCCGACCGTGCCGGGGTGTTGTCCGATGAGCGGCGCGAGGGGATGGAGGATGAGCTGGCCCAAGTGGTGCGTGAATACGTGGTGCCGGCCTACCGGGTCTTCGCCGACTACCTGGAGGGATTGATCGAGCGGGTCGATTCCAACGCTGGCGTCTGGCGCCTGCCCGATGGTAGTGACTACTACCGCTGGGTGCTGCGCGGCCATACCACCACCGGGATGACGCCCGACGAGATACACCGGCTGGGCCTGGAGGAAGTGGAGCGCCTCGAGGCGAAGATGGACGATATCTTGTGCGCACAGGACCGTTGCGACGGCACGGTGGGCGAGCGCATGGCCGCACTCAACGCCGATGAACGGTTCCTGTTCGAAGACTCCGACGACGGGCGCGAGGCGATCCTGCAGTCCTATCGGGAGATCGTCGCACAGGCCGAGGGAGCGCTGGATGGCTGGTTCCATGAAGGGCCGGCCGGCGAACTGGAAGTGCGGCGGGTTCCGGAGTATCGCGAGGACACAGCGTTTCGTGCCTACTACATGCGCCCGGCCGCCGACGGTTCACGGCCCGGCGTGTTTTTCGCCAACCTGCGCTCGGTCGACGAGCATCCGCGTTTTGCGCTCCCCACCCTGGCCCACCACGAGGCCGTGCCGGGGCACCACCTGCAGATCAGTCGCATGCAGGTAATGGAAGACGTGCCTTCGTTTCGTCGCTCGTTTGGCCTGCATGCGCATGCCGAGGGCTGGGCGCTATACGCCGAGCACCTGGCGGCGGAGATGGGGCTGCTCGATGACCCGTACGACAATCTCGGGCGACTGCAGGCCGAGCTGTTTCGGGCGGTGAGACTGGTGGTCGATACCGGCCTGCATGACCGTCGCTGGTCGCGCGAGAAAGGCATCGAGTACATGCTCGAGACGACCGGCATGTCCGAGAGCGATGTGGTCGCCGAGATCGAGCGCTACCTGGTCATTCCGGGGCAGGCCTGTGCCTTCAAGATCGGCATGCTGCGCATGCAGGCGATGCGCAACCGCGCCGAGCAGGCGCTCGGCGATGACTTCGACATCCGCGACTTTCACCGTGTGATCCTGGACAACGGCGCCATGCCGCTGGACCTGCTTGATGGTGTGATCGATCAGTGGATCGACGATGGGGGTGGGGGGAGTGGAGGCTTTAAGGCCCCCGACGGAGGGCAATGGAAATACGAAGTACGAAATTCGAAATACGAAGCACCAAATCCGAAACAAGCACCAAGGACCAAAATTCCAATGACCGAAACGGGCGTGACGTCAGGCCGACAGGCTGGTGCCGATGCTCAGGTGGTGAACTCCGCGGCGGATTGTCGGCAAGGGCCAATCCCGCCTTGAGGCTATCCCGAACCGTCCGGTCTGGACACCACCGCCGTTTGGAAATTTGGATTTTTGTGCTTGGAATTTGTTTCGGATTTGGTGCTTGAGATTTGGTGCTTTGGCCCATCCAGCTTGAGCCGTAACGCCAAGCCACCGGATTCGACCGGTGGCTGCCGACTCGATCAGAAAATCCTCCATCCTGCCCAGATCAGGCAGAAGACCACCAGGAACCAGAAGCCGGTCCAGGCCAGCATCGTCAACCAGGGCCCCGGGCGGTGTTCGGCCGGCATGTGTTCGCTGGTGACCACCCGGATGTTCAGCCAGGCCAGTACTGGTGCGGCCAGGAATGATACCGTGGTGGCGAAGTCGATCAGCAGGGTGAAGCGCTCGCCGAAGTAATGGATGATGATCATGGCGCCGATGGTCACCAGCAGCAGGCCGGTGACATAGCGCCCGCGATGCAGGTTGGGGGCCTTGTCCTCTTCGTCGGCCACGCCGCTGATTTCGATCAGGGCGCGGATCACGCGCGGATAGGCGTCGGTCACCGCTAGCGTGGTCGAGAACATGGTGGTGAGCGCTGCAATGGCGATGACCGGGCGCGCCCATTCGCCCAGGGTGACGGCATAGAGCTCGACCAGTGCGGCTGAAAAGGCGACGGCGGATTCCGGCAGCGAGGTGCCGCTGCCGTACATCACCATTGCGCCGAGCAGCAGGAACAGCACCGCCAGTACCGTGGCACCGATATAACCGATGCGGAAGTCGATGACGGCATGACGGACACTGGGCCGGTGGCCGGTCTGTTCGGCCCGCTCCAGCGTCCACAGGGAGTGCCAGGCGGCGACGTCGAGCGGAATCGGCATCCAGCCCAGCAGCGCGAGCACGAAGGCGAATCCGGCTGCCGTCCATACTGCGTCCCAGCCGAACGCGGGGTGCAGGACTTCCCAGTCCGGCTCGGCCCCGAAGGCGAAGGCGACGGCCGCCAGGGTGGATACCGCCAGCACGGCCATGATGATCTTCATGATCAGGTCGAGGCCCTGGTACTTGCCGATCGTCAGGATGACGATGCAACCGATCAGTACGGCAAAGGAGAGCTGGGTGACGGTCCAGTCCAGACCGAACACCATGCCGGCCAGTCCGGCGGTAACCAGGGTCACGCTGGCCTGGATGATGAACATGGTGCCCAGTGTGATCAGCGTGAACAGTCCCAGTGCCCATTCGCCCAGTTTGCGATAGCCGCTGATCAGGCTCTGCCCGGTCGCCGCGGCATAGCGCGGTCCGAACTCGAGGAAGGGGTACTTGACCAGGCAGGCGATGATGACCACGCCGAGCAGGGCGAGTCCGTACTCGGCACCGGCACGGGTCGACTGCACCAGGTGAGACACGCCGACGGCGGCGCCTGCCATCAGCAACCCCGGCCCGAGCGCGGCCAGCAGACCCTCTTTCCTCTTGCCCATGGATTCCCTCTGTGGATCGTGATCGTGCGCGTGCGGACTACCTTACCCGATCAATTACCGGCGTTGGCGTTGCCGCCCCGTAATTCAGGACCGGTCGCTTGCAAAAATTAAGATTCTGTTCATATCATACATTTGTGGATCTGTCGGATTTGCACCATACTCGGCAGTATCGATAAACCAAAAAGCCTTCTGCTTCGGGGAGTAAAAATGATGAAGTCATGCCGTTACATGGCGCTCGCGCTCATGCCGCTGCTGTTAGTGATCGGCTGCGGCGGGAGCTCGGACGTCGATCGGGCCACGCCCGCGCCACCCGTTACCAATCCCGAGGGACGTCCTGTCGACGGGGTCATCACCGCCCGGTTCGATCCGGCCGCCGGTGTCATTCCCTTCCCCAACAGCCTGTTGCTCTCGGGTACGACCGATCTGACGCTCAACCTGCCGGCTGACGACCCCACCGATTTCAGCGATCCGCTCGCCGCCATGAGCACGCTCGACGGGTTCAGCACCGTGGCACCATGGACCTTCAGTTTCTCGGTCGCACCGGATCCCGATTCGATCGTGCCGGGCAGCAACGTGCGCTTCTTTGAGGTGTCGTTCGCGCAGGGTACGGCGGCGGTGACCGGCGTCAATCGCGAGCTGGTCCCGGGCCAGGATTTCGTCACCGCGATTGCGCCGTCCGACCCCAGCGGTCGTACTGTCGCCGTCGTGCCGCTCCGACCACTGCAGCAGATGACCGGCTACATGGCCGTCGTCACCGACGGGATCCGCGACGCCAATGGCAATCCGGCGACGCCGGCCCAGGCCTACTTCCTGGCCAAGCGGCCCGACCCGCTGGTGACCAGCGACGGCATCAGCACCGATCCGCTGCTCGACAACCAGACCGCCCGGGCACTTGAGCCCCTGCGTCAGCTGATCAATACGCACCTGGCGGCTGCCGGTGGGCAGGGAATCGGCCGCGACAGCGTGGTGCTGTCGTTCACCGCCACGACTCAGTCGATTACGCCGGTTGCCGAAGCCGTGCGTTCGATGGCCCAGCCGACGTCAAGCCAGATTGCCCAGGCCTGCGCCGCACCCGGCGCCTGCCTGACTACGGCCGACGTGCTGCCACCGGGTGCATCGCCGGGGATCGCCGACCTCTACATCGGTGCAGTGGAACTGCCGTACTATCTCGGCATCCCCGAAAGCTCGGTCGACCCAACCCCGTTGCGGCGTTTCTGGCAGGCCGAGCCCGGTGCCTACATTCCGCCGTTCGATCAGTTCGGCCTGGATCCGACCTCGACCAATATCACGGTCGCCAATCCGTTTCCGGTGGAAACCGCGCGTCAATTTGCGCCGGTGCTGATGACGGTCCCCAACCAGAATTCCGGCCACGTGCGGCCGACCGCCGGCTGGCCGGTGGTGATCTTCCAGCACGGCATTACCGGCAATCGCTCGCAGATGCTGGCGCTGGCCGATACCATGGCCTCGATCGGTTTTGCCGTGATTTCCATCGATATGCCGTTGCACGGGATTACCGACGTCGCCAGTCCGCTCTATGTCGGCAACACGCCTTTCGGGCAGTTTGCCAACGAGCGAACCTTCGACCTGACGCTGGGTGACGGCCAGACCCTCGACAGCTCCGGCCAGTGGTTCATCAACCTGCAAAACCTGCTGGTCTCGCGCGACAACCTGCGCCAGGCCCAGGCCGACCTGTCGGTGCTGGCGCTCAACGTTCCGCAGATGGACATCAACGGCGACGGCGTTTCGGACCTTGACGGTTCCAATATCAACCTGGTCGGCTTGTCCCTCGGCGGCATGGTCGGAACCAACTTCCTGGCCGTGGAACCGACGGTCAACAACGGCGTGCTGTCGGCACCGGGTGGTGGTATCGCCAACCTGCTGTCCGGATCGGACACGTTCGGCCCGGTCATTCGGGAAGGCCTGCGGCAGGCCGGGGTCGAGCCCTTCTCGCCCGAATATTTCCAGTTCCTGCTGGCCGCGCAGACGGTTATCGATTCGGCCGACCCGATCAACTGGGGCGCACAGGCGGTCATGACCAACAGCATTCTCCTGCAGCAGGTGGCAGGCGACACGGTGGTGCCGAACTTCGTCCCGGGCGCGCCGTTGTCGGGTACCGAGCCGCTGATCGCCGTCATGGGCCTGGATCCGATCGTCGAGACCACCACCGATCCGATGGGTATTCGCGGTGTGGTGCGCATGCTCGAAGGCAGCCACGGATCGCTGCTTGACCCGAGCGCTTCTCCGGCCGCTACGGCCGAAATGCAGGGGCAGGCGGCCAGCATGGTGGCGTCCGGTGGCGCACAGGTCGTCATCAGCAATCCGTCCATCATCAAGACCGACTGACAGGGAGACTTAGATAATGAATAGGCAAGAATTCAAAACACGTCGGCACGGTCTCAGTTTGCGTCCGGGCCTTCTGGCCTGCGCGATCGGCCTCGCCCTGTCGGCGCAACACGCTTCGGCGCTGGATCTCAGCACCGAGAATGTCAGCATCACCCTTGATACCACCGTCAGCTACGGCATCGGTTTCCGTACGCAAGAGCGTGATGCAGACCTGATCGCCAAGTCGCACTTCAATCCGACAATTTTCCAGGCACCCATTCAGGACCAGATCGCCGCACCCGGCCGATTTTCGGCCAACTCCGACGACGGCAACCTGAACTTCGACCAGTGGGACCCGATCTTCAACGCGGCCCGCGTCACCTCCGAGCTGGATATCAACTACCAGAACTACGGTGCCTTCGTTCGCGGCAACTACTTCTACGACTTCACGCTCAATGAAATGGACGAGCTGTCGGAAGGCGCGAAGGACCGGGTTGGTGAACGCGGGCGTCTTCTTGATGCCTACGTCTGGGGCAACTTTGATATCGGCGATCGCGTACTGTCGCTGCGTGCCGGCCGTCAGGTCGTGAGCTGGGGTGAAAGCACCTTCCTCGCCGGCGGCATCAACACGATCAATCCGGTCGATGTCACCGCGTTGCGCACCGCCGGGGCGGAATTGCGCGATGCCTTCCTGCCGCTCAACATGCTGTGGGGCAATATCGACCTGACGCCGAACCTGTCGCTGGAAGGTGTGGCGCTGTTCGAGTGGGGCCGGGTCGAGGCCGAGCCCGTCGGGACCTTCTTCGCCACCAACGACTTTGCCACCGCCGGCGGCCGTTATGCCATGCTCAACTTCGGCCTGGTGCCGCAGCCGGTGCAGAACCCCGATCTTTACGACACGGTCTGCAATCAAGGCAACTTCGGTGCCAGCGACAAGGACCTGCCGCCGCAACTCGTGGCAGCCGGTTGCAGCGCTTCCTTCCCACGCGGCAATGATAACCGCGCCCGTGACAGCGGGCAGTGGGGCTTGGCAGCGCGCTACTTCGCGCCGTGGTTCTTCGACAGCGAGATGGGCCTCTATTACCTGCGCTATCACAGCCGACTGCCGGTACTTTCGGGCCAGGCGGTAACGACGACCGAGGCACGCTCGGGCCGCGTGATTGTCGAGTACCCGGAAGACATCAACCTGTTCGGTGCCAGCATCAACACCAACATCGGCCAGTGGTCGGTGGGGGGCGAAGTCAGCTACCGGGACAACGTGCCGGTGCAGATCGACGACGTCGAGCTGCTGTTCGCCGGCCTGTCGCCGCTCAACTCCCTGTTGCCGGAGGAAGCCCTGCGTTTCCGCAGCCAGCTCGGCGAGTACGAGCCGGGTGAGTTCATCCAGGGTTACGAGCGTCGCGACGTTTCCCAGGCCCAGGCCACATTTACCCGCCTGTACGGTCCCAATAACCCGATCGGTGCGGCCCAGGTTGTCGTCGTCGGTGAAGTCGGTGTCACTCATGTCTGGAACCTGCCCGACGAAAGCGTGTTGCGCTTCGAGGGTCCGGGAACTGACACCGGGGGTGGACCGTCTATTGTTACAGGCGGCAACCTGCGCAACCCGGTCACCACGACGGACGGATTCGTGACCGACACGAGCTGGGGGTATCGCCTGGTGGTGGCGCCGACCTACAACAGTGTGTTCGGCACGCCCTGGAACATGACGCCGCGACTGGCGTTCAACCATGACGTCGACGGGGTATCCCCGGGACCGGGCGGCAACTTTGTCGAAGGGCGCAAGCAGCTGACCTTCGGGCTGGGTTTCGACTACCAGGCCCGGTGGCGCGCCGACATTGCCTACACCTCGTTTTTCGGTGCCGGCAATAACAACCTGCTCAAGGACCGAGACTTCGTCTCGGCTTCCCTGAGCTACTCATTCTGACGCGGAGGTCACATTCCAATGCCAGTTCACAATATGCAAATGAAACTCAAGATCTTCGCCGCAGTATTCCTTGGCGGCCTGCTGGTCGGCTGCGGCACCGCTCCGGCAACGGGTGACCAGCCGGCACCGGCTGAAGAATCGTCCGTTACCGATCGCTTCGAGGCCCGGGAAGCCGAAAGGCGTGAAGCCGATGAGGCAGAGGCCGCCGCCGAGCAGCGTGAAGCGGAGCGTCGTGCCGCCGAGCAACGTCAAGCCGAACGTCGTGCCGCCGAACAAGCCGAGGCGGAACGCCTGGCCGCCGAGCAGGCAGACGCCGAGCGCCGCGCCGCTGAACAGGCCGAGGCCGAGCGGCTGGCGGCCGAACGAGCCGAAGCCGAACGCCGCGCTGCAGAGCAAGCTGAAGCCGAGCGCCTGGCCGCCGAAGAGCGGGCCGAGGCTGAGCGTCGTGCTGCCGAAGAAGAAGCACGCCAGGTGGCGATGGCCGAGGCAGAAGCCGCAGCAGCCGAAGAGGACATGGCCACGGATTCCGCTCCGGAAGCCCAGACACGGGGCGATGCTGACATTGGCTCCGAGGACGTGTCGGGCATCATCGAGCGCACGCCGGAAAATGTCGCGCGCCTGGGCGACGATCTGACCCCGATGGGGTCGATTCGTGCCGGCAATGAGGAAGGCACCATCCCGGCCTGGGAAGGTGGACTGGGCCGCGATGACTGGCCGGACGGATACCAGGAAGGTGACCGTCACCCCAATCCGTTTGCCGATGACGAGCCGCTGTTCGTGATCAACGGGGACAATTACCAGGAATACGCAGATAGGCTATCGGCCGGTCAGATCGCGACCTTCGAGCGCTACCCGGACACTTATTACATGACGGTCTATCCGTCGCGCCGCTCGGCTTCCTTCCCTGAGCGCATCTACGAGATGACCCGGCAAAATGCCGAAACCAGTCGCCTGGTGGGCAACGGTGAGGGCGTGGCCGACGCCGCCGAGGGTTTCCCGTTCCCGTTGCCGCAAAACGCCTATGAGTTGATGTGGAACCACAAGCTCAAGTACAAGGGTATTGGCGGCACGCGCTACAACAACCAGGTCGTGCCGACCGCGGGCGGCAGCTTCCAGCTCATTCGCCTGCGTGAAGAACTGCTCGGTCTGTATTACCGCGAAGGCATGACCATCGAGGACACCAACAACATCCTGCTGTACTTTTTCCAGGAAGTGGAGTCCCCGGCACGCCTGGCCGGCAACATCCTGCTGGTGCACGAGTCGCTCAACCAGATCGAAACGCCGCGCCAGGCCTGGATCTACAATCCCGGTCAGCGCCGTGTGCGTCGTGCGCCCAATGTCGCCTATGACAACCCGGGTACGGCATCGGACGGCCTGCGCACCAACGACATGACCGACATGTTCAATGGTGCCATGGACCGTTTCAACTGGGAGATCGTCGAAAAGCGCGAAATGTACATCCCGTACAATTCCTACGATGCGCATAGCGGCGACATCACCGCCAACGACCTGGTGCGCCCGGGCCACCTCAATCCCGAGTACATGCGCTACGAACTGCACCGGGTGTGGGTGATCGAGGCCACGCTGCGGGACGGCACCCGCCATATCAATCCGCGCCGGACCTTCTACCTCGATGAAGACACCTACCAGATCGCCCTGATCGATCATTACGACCAGCGCGGCAACCTGTGGCGTGCCTCCGAGGCTCACACCATCAACTACTATGACGTGCCGACCTACTGGTCATCGATCGAGACCCACATGGACCTGCAGTCCGGACGCTTCGTGGCCACGGGTCTGGACAACCAGGATCCGGTCAATACGTTCAATGTCGAGCTGAGCCCCAGCAACTATACGCCGCAGGCCTTGCGGACCAGGGGACGACGCTAGCGACGAACAAGTCCAGGACTAGGACTGTCAGGGCCGACCCACTGCGGTCGGTCCTGTAGTCTGCAAGTTCCAGATCCAGAAAGGGTATTCCGCTCCAGGGGTGCAAATCATGCGATTTTCCAAGCAGCTATTGCTGATCTGTCTTTTGTTGCCGATCATGGGGTCGGGTTTGGCGCAGGAGGCGGAATTCGAAATCGAACCGCGGCCCGCGGACCCTGCCGGCCTGGCGCACAAGTCCCTGATGCTCGACGTGGTGCGTGCTGGCGAGCGCTATGTCGCTGTCGGGGAGCGCGGGCACGTAGTCGTCTCCCGCGATGGACGCGAATGGGAGCAGGCCCGTTTTGTGCCGGTTTCGGCCACGCTCACGCGGGTTGCATTCGCCGGTGGTCGCTTGTGGGCCGTCGGCCATGACAGCACCATCATCCACAGCCGGGACATGGGCGACACCTGGAGCCTGCAACACTTCGAGCCGGAATGGGAGCGGCCGCTGCTCGACGTGCGATTCTTCAATTCCAATGAAGGCATTGCCGTGGGCGCCTACGGTTTGTTCATGCGAACGGACAATGCCGGCCGCGACTGGGAAGTCTTCGAGATGGCCGATCTGGTGACCTCCGAAGCCATCGACTGGGATGAGGCGGCCGAGTTCGTCGAGGAACTGGCCGATGACGCGGTGACCGATGATACCCACGATTGGGACGACGATCTGTACGATGCCGGGGCGGACTTTGATCGCGGCTGCTACGAGTTCATGGAGTGTCACCTCAATGCCCTGCTGGATCTTGGCGCCGGTCGCTTGATGATCGCTGCCGAGCGTGGCTACGGTTTCCGCAGCACCGATGGCGGCGAGACCTGGGAGAGCTTCCGTTTTCCCTACCCCGGCTCGATGTTCGGACTGTTGGCGGCCAACGACGGTGTCCTGGCCTTCGGTTTGCGCGGTAACGTCCAGTACAGCGATGATTTCGGTGATTCCTGGGACGTCCTGGACTCCGGATTATCGTCGAGTCTGATGGGCGGTGCCGTCGATGCCAACGGCGATCCGGTGATGGTCGGGACCGGTGCTGCCGTCCTCAGGTACGATCTGACCCAGAACGTATTCCGACTGCGCGAGGATCGACTGGGTAGTGACTATGCCGCGGTTCTGATCACTGAAAGTGGCAACCTGATTTTGGCCGGAGAGGATGGGCTGAAGTATGAGTGAATCCAATACGCTGACCCGGCGCATCGCCGATGCCGTATTCCGCATCCGGCCCCTGGTGCTACTGGTCTTTCTGCTCGGTACAGTGGCCATGGGCTTCTACATGAGCCAACTTCGTGTCGACGCCGGCTTCATGAAGCAGTTGCCGCTCGAACACGAGTTCATGCAGACCTTCCTCGACTACGAGCGGGAGTTTGGCGGCGCCAACCGCGTGATGGTCGCATTGCAGTCCCGCGACGGAGACATGTTCACGCCCGAGTTCTTTGCGGATTTCGAGCAGGTCAGCAATCGGGTCTTTTTCATTCCTGGCGTTGATCGGGCCAGCGTCCGCTCCATCTTCACACCCAATGTGCGGTTCGTCGAGGTGGTCGAAGACGGCTTTGCCGGCGGCAATGTCATTCCGGCAGACTTCTCGCCGTCACCGGAGATGTTCGAACGGGTGCGCTCGAACATCGTCAAGTCGGGAGAGGTCGGCAGGCTGGTCGCGGAAGACTTCTCCGGAGCCATGGTCTGGGCGAACCTGCTCGAGCGCGACCCCTCGACAGGCGAAACACTGGACTATCAGGATGTGGCTCATCGTCTGGAATCCATTCGCACGGAATTCGAGAATGAGCAGCACTCGGTACACATCATCGGTTTCGCCAAGATTGTCGGCGACATCGCCGACGGTGCGCGCGGTGTGGTGGCTTATTTCGGCGTCGCCTTCCTGATCACCGCACTGTTGCTGTACTGGTATTCCGGCTCGGTCTGGCTGACCGTGCTGCCCCTGGCCTGTTCGACGGTGGCTGTGATCTGGCAGCTCGGTATTCTGAGCCTGTTGGGTTTCGGCATCGATCCGATGAACATCCTCACGCCCTTCCTGGTGTTCGCCATCGGGGTCAGTCACGGGGTACAGATGATCAGCGGGTGGTCGGCCGAGAAGTTCTTTGGCGGACATTCCGCCGCCGGGCTGGCGCAGTCCGGCATCCCGCTGGAAGACGTCAAGCCACTCTCCAGTCTTGACGCAGCCAAGGCCACATTCGCCCGCTTGCTGGCCCCCGGATCGATCGCGCTGATCAGCGATACCATCGGTTTCCTGACCATCCTGCTGATCAATATCCGCATCATCCAGGAATTGGCCATCACCGCCAGCATCGGTGTGGCCGTCATTATCTTCACCAACCTGTTGCTGTTACCGATCCTGTTGTCCTACGTGCGCCTGCACCGCGAGGACCACAAGCGACGGAAGCAGTACGAGGCGGCTCAGAAGCCCAGCATCATCTGGAATGCGATTGCATCGTTTACCCGTCCGCGGGTGGCGCTGGTCGCCATCATTGCCGGTGTCGGCCTGTTCGCCTTTGCCTGGATCCAGTCGCAGAACCTGCAGATCGGTGATTCACAGCCCGGTGTGCCCGAGCTTCGTGAGGATGCCCGCTACAACCAGGACGCCCGCCTGATCGCCGAAAAGTTTTCGCTCGGCACCGACCTGATTTCGGTCATCGCTGAGACCGTACCGGAGGCCTGCACCGAGTCCTATGCGGTGATGGAAGCCATTGATCGCTTTTCCTGGCAGATGTACAACGTCGAGGGTGTGCAGCAGGTGGTCTCGTTGCCGATGGTGGCCAAGCAGGTGAATGCCGGCTGGAACGAGGGCAACCTGCGCTGGAAGGTGCTGCCGCGCAACAACTTCATCATGCGCCAGAACCTGCAGAACATCGACACCGATACCGGGCTGCTCAATCGCGACTGCAGCGCCATGCCGGTCATGATGTTCACCGAAGACCACCGTGCCGAGACCATCATCCGTGTGGTCAATCGGGTGCGCGAGCTCAGGGACGAAATCTACGTCGAGGATCTGCTCGACTTCACCGGTCCGGGTGAGGTGGTCGAGGGCTTGCTGAGGCAGGAAGGCGAGCCGTGCGAAGAATGTCTCAAGTTCCGTCTGGCTACGGGCAACGTCGGTGTGATGGCCGCGACCAACGAAGTGGTCGAGGCCGCCCAGACCCCGATGTTGCTGTATGTGTATTCAGCCATCATCATCCTGTGCCTGATCACCTTCCGCAGCATCATGGGTACCCTGTGCATTGTGCTACCACTGGTGCTGGTCAGCTACCTGGCCTATACCCTCATGGCCTGGATGGGTATTGGGCTGAAGGTCAACACCCTGCCGGTGGTGGCGCTGGGTGTCGGTATCGGGGTGGACTACGGCATCTACATCTTCAGCCGCATGCGAAGTTTCATGCAGGAAGGTCTGACCCTGGATGAGGCCTATATGCGAACACTGCGGCTGACCGGCAAGGCCGTGTTCTTCACGGCGCTTACCCTGGCTGTTGGCGTGGGCACCTGGCTGTTCTCCGACCTGCAGTTCCAGGCCGACATGGGCGTGTTGCTGGCCTTCATGTTCATCTTCAACATGATTGGCGCCATGCTGCTGCTGCCTGCCCTGGCCCGTGTGCTGCTGGCCTGGAAGGAGCCGGTGCGAATCCGATAGATGTCGCCGGAGCCGCAAGCCGTCGTGGTGCTGTCATCCGGCGGCAAGGACAGCCTGGTCATGTTCGATTATCTGCGCGCCGACCCCCGGTGGGAGGTCGGCGCGCTGCTGACCACGGTCAACGAAACCAACGGCCGTGTGGCCATGCACGGCACCCCCGAATCACTGATTCGAGCCCAGGCCGATGCCCTGGGCGTTCCACTGGTGCTGGTCGGCCTGCCGGAGGACTGCGACAACGCCGGTTATGAGCAGCGGCTGTCTGCCGGCCTGGCGCCCTTTCGCGAGCGCGGTATCGAACACGTCGCCTGCGGTGATCTGTTTCTGGGAGATATCCGCCGGTGGCGGGAGGCATTGTTCGAGCGTCTTGGCTGGACGCCGATCTTTCCGCTCTGGCAGGAGCCGACGGAACGGTTGGCCGAGCGCCTGATCGGAGACGGCTGGTCCCTGACCGTCACCTGTGTGGATACGGAGAAGCTGCCCGAGCGCTTTCTCGGGCGTCGCTACGATCGCAGCTTTCTCGACGAGCTTCCCGTCGATGTGGATCCTTGCGGCGAGAATGGTGAGTTCCATACCTTCGTGCATGATGGCCCCCCGTTCGCCTATCCGCTCACGTTCACGACCGGAAGGGTCGTGGTCACGCATGGACGCTATGCCATGCTCGAGTTGCGGACGGTCGGGTAGGGGCCAGGGACCCGTAACGACAAAGCGACAATTGTTCCCTGCAACCCGTAACCCGTAACCCGTAACCCGTAACCCGTAACCCGTAACCCGTATACTGGTCGCAACTCACCGAATCAGCAGGAGCCTGCCCATGTCCATTTCGCGATTGAAGTCATGCGTTGCCGCGGTTCTCGCCCTTCTGGTGCTCGGGGCCGTAACGGCAGCCGATG
>SKZJ01000237.1 GCA_007127425.1 Wenzhouxiangella sp. | reverse complement strand
TGCCAGTGCGTTGATCGCCGTGTCCGTGCTGGCCCTGCTGGTACTGGTGGTGTTCCTCTACCGCGATGCCCTGGGCATTACCGACATGCTCGCCACACCCTACTACTGAAGTACACGCCAGAGTCCGGTCCTAGGTACTCGACGGCCACCAGGTCCGGTCGGTATTCCGTCATTGCTTCGGCAACCTGCTCGAGTGCATCGGCCGGGAATAACTCATCGCGTTGCGTCAGGTGGGTGGTGCCCAGTATCAGGATGTCCGGATGGCCGGCGTCCGGGGCCATCGAGGTTTCGTACTGAGCCGGTTCGAAGTCGGCGTCCGGCGGCACCAACTCATCCATTGGCATGGGCGCGCGAGGAAACAGCAGCCACCCGGCGACAATACCGGCGGCCAGCACAACTGCTACCAGACCAATTACCAGGATCTTGACGAACTGCTTCATGTCCATCATGGGTCTTCGGTCTTGACTACCACACTAAGGGCGAACCGGCGCGAGTTCAATCGAGTCGCGGTGACCGAGGTATTCCACTCCCGGTCCGATACCGTGGCGGCGGTCCATCTGGCTGGAGTTTCTCCGCTGGTCCGTGCCGATGCTGATTGCGGCGGTCGGGCCGCGGTCGTCTCGATCAACACCCGATTGACGACCTGCGATGGCATAGCGCAGATGATCCGGCAAGCCGCGATCAGGCGGCGTCAACTCGGCACCGGGCGATCAGCAGGGGCTGTTTCCCGGCACCTCAAGTGTCTCCGGCAGCACGATCCCGATCTTGTCCAGGCGTGCACGCAAGCGATCGAAGTGGCTGCCCGGCCAGTAGATGCGGCGGCACTCCCGGCAGCGGCTGAAGGCAGTAAAACGTGCGCGGACGTCCGATGGAACCTCGTCGTCTTCGAATGTGTCCGGATCAACCGCCTCGATCAGACCATTGCACTTCAAACAACGCGACCATGGCTTAAACAGCGCCTCGAGCTGGAAGCGATCGACCACCTCGCGCACCTGGTGCACCGGCTCGGCGTCATGGATATAAGCCCCGTGCGTGACCCGGCCGTCTTTCAGCAACCCCGTGTCCCGGGTCAGGATGATGCGGTGCTCGGCCCGGGCCCGGTCAATGATTTCGGCATCCCCCAGATCGTTGCGGTACAGGCAGTCAAACCCCAGCAAGCGCAGGTAGGCGGCCAGCCGGCCCAGGTGCACATCGATGATGAAGCGCGGCCGGCGCAGCGGACGCGCTCGCAGCCGTGTAACCGGCGCGATGTCCAGGCGCTCGAATACCGGATAGACACTGACGCGTTCACCACCGCCAAGCCGATGATCGAATCCCGCCGACTCCCCGTCGACCAGGATCAGGTCGACTTCGGTGTGCGGCACGCCCAGCGATTCAATGCGGTCCTTGACCGTCGGCGTGCCGTCGAACTCGTGCACGAATTCGCTCTTCCTGATCTTCGGCTCGAGAAACTCGTTGAGCTCCTCGTAGAACCGGAAACGACATTGACGGGCCCGTGATTTCACCGCTGAAAGCTTTCTCTTTTCAGGAAGTATAAATGTCGCATGGCCCAATCCGGGCCGATTCGGGCATGCGATGACAAGTGCCGTCGTTCCAGAAAATGTGATATCTATAGCAGGTACGGGCACTTGTTGTGGCCGGGGTCGCTCTTTTCCTCTACCTTCTTGTTTTAGAGGCACAGAAAGATGAATAAATTAACAGGTATTCTTGTTGCTTTAGCTGCAAGTTTCGGCTTTGCCATTGCTGCCGTTCAGGCGCAGGATCTCGACAACGGCAATGCCGCTGTGGAGGTCGTGATCCCCAGTGCAGTACCGGCAATTTTCGAGGCTTCCCCTGTCGCCGGTGATGCGACATTGGTGCTGCGTTTTACCACCTTGATCACCAACTCCTGGTACGACGCCTCCGCGCCCTACCACTCAACCGCTGTTGGCGTTTACTCCGACCTGGGCCGCCGGCCCGCCGAGGAGAGCGAGACCAACCGCAATATCAATATTGCCTTGCTGTACGCGTCCTACCAGGTGCTCAACAGCGTCTTCCCCGCACGAACGGATGACTGGCGCAACATGCTTTCGTCCGTCGGCCTCGACCCGGATGACGACAGCGTTGACCTGAACACTCCCGTCGGTATCGGCAATGTGGCTGGAGCACTGGTCGTTGCCGCGCGCGAAAACGACGGCATGAACCAGCTTGGTAACGAGGGCAACCAGGTCTACCATCGGCAGCCCTACGCCGACTACACCAATTTCGTGCCGGCCAATACCGCCTATGAGCTGAGCAATCCTTCCAAGTGGCAGCCGGCCATCGTCACCAACGGTAACGGCATCTATCGCGTACAGCAGTTCGTCACCCCGCAGATCCGCTATGCCACGCCCTACAGTTACTCGAACCCGAACCGCTTTCGTGTGCCGGTCCCGGTTAAAAGCAATGTGCGCAACTACCTCGGCTACGTGAACCAGGCCGAAGAGGTGCTGGCCGCATCCGCCAACATGACCGACGAGCAGAAAATGCTTTCCGAGTTGTTCGATAACAAGATTGCCAGCCTCGGGTTCTCCGCCGTGTTCGCGGCCATGTCACAAGGCTTGAGTTTGCTGGAGTTCATCCAGTACGACTTCCTGGCCAATTTGGCCGCATTCGACACGGCCATCGCCGTGTGGAACGAGAAGAACCGCCACAATGCGGTGCGCCCCTTCTCGGCCATCGCCTACATTTTTGGCGACAGCTGGGTCACCGCCTGGGGCGGCCCGGGTCTCGGCACAGTCACCGACCTGCCGGGCAACCAGTGGACCAGCTACCTGCCGGTGGCCGATCACCCGGAATACCCCTCGGGCTCGGCCAGCTTCTGCGCCGCCCATGCGGAAGTAAGTCGGCTGTTCCTCGGCTCCGACAACCTTGGCTACATCGTGCCTATTCCCCAGGGTGCGTCCCGCATAGAACCGGGAACTACTCCGGCCCAGGATATAGAGCTGTTCTTTCCAACCTGGTCGGACTTCGAAGAGAAGTGCGGACAGAGCCGGCTCTGGTCGGGCGTGCATTTCCCCGCCTCGATTCCCGCCGGCTACAGCATTGGCAGCCAAGTCGCGCAGGAAGCCTATGACTTTCTGAGCGCGAAGATCGCCGGCTTCTAAGTCCTCACCAGCACACCACGCCAGAGGCGAGCCAGGAGACTGGCTCGCCTCTTTTACTCGACACTAATACGCTGCGGGGCCAGTCACGCTGCCGTCTCCAACACCTGCTCATCAGGCACCGCGCCGGATTTCCGATCGGCTCTTCGTTCTCGAACCAGCACTGCGTTGCCGGTTGGCAGCAGCTCTTCGGGAACAACGACCGGCTTCTTTGTTCTCACTCGTCTTCGTGGAGGTTGAAGTCGGGTGTCTGGGTGGGTTGCTGGATGAAGTTGCCCTGCAGCAGGTCGGCGCCGCAATTCCACATGCGGCCCATGGTCTCAGCGTCCTCGACCTGGCCGATGATGATGCGTGTGCCGACGGCCTGGAACGTCTTGGCGAGGTGGTCGAACTTCTCGCTGACCTTGGGGTCGGCACCGATGCCTGCGGCAAAGCGCGGGGTGAGTTTGACGTAGTCGAGGTCGAAGTGGGTGAGCAGCAGTTCGGGGCGGGTCTCGTCGCCGACACCCGATATCGAGACGCCAAAGCCCAGTTCACGCAGGCGCGGCAGCAGCGCGCGGGCGGCTTTGAGGTGATCGTTGAGGTCGGCCTGGCGAAATTCGACGACCAGCCGGCGTTGCTCGGCGATGGCCGGCTCCAGGTTCTTGGCCAGGGACTCGAAGCGTTCGCCGTCGGCCAGGCTTGCGCCCGACTGGCTGATGAACAGGCGGATGGGCCGGTTGTGGGCAAGCTGCTCACGGATGACGGTGAGCGCGCGCACGCTCATCCAGCGGTCCAGTTCGAGGACGTGGCCCTGTCTCTCGGCCACGGGGATAAAGTCGGCGGCGGTGATGAGCTGGTCGTCGTCGGTGTGCAGGCGCGGCAGTAACTGGTAATGGGTCAGTTGGTCGTCGCCCGTGCTGACCGCCGGTTGAAACAGGGTCTGCAAGGTGTTTTTCTTGAGTGCCTCGCGCAGCAGGCCGAGCAAGGTGCGTTCGTCATCGCCGGTGCCGGCGGCTGAAACTTCGGGCTCGTAGGTCTTGCAGCGGTTGCCGCCGGCCGCCTGGGCCTGGTCGGCCGCGCGTGCCGCACATACCAGCAACATGTCGGCATCGCCGATGCGCAGGCTGAGCGGGCAGATGCCCACGCTGGCCGAGACGGCCAGTTCCAGCCCATCCATGGCGAAGACTTCCGCGCTGATGCACTGACGCAGTTGTTCGGCCACCTGGTCTAGTACGGCCGCGTTCAGCCCGGGGGTGAGTACGATCAGGCTGTGTTCGCCCAGACGTGCTGCCAGGTCCTGTTCGCTCAGCACCTGGTCCATGCGTTTGCCGATGCGGCCGAGTAGCCGGTCGATGCCGTTCATGCCGATGCGGTCGCGGATATCGGCGGATTTGTCGAGGTTGAGATAGATCACGCCGCCGCCGGATTCTTCCGGGTTGGCATTGGCCCCGGTCACGGCCGCTTCCAGGTGGGCGAGGAAATGATGGCGGTTGAACAGCCCGGTGTCGGGGTCGCGGCTGGCCTGGTTGTGCATTTTCTCCAGCCAGGCGGCTTCCGGGTTGTCGGTGCCGATGAACTTGAGCACGGTCTGGCCGAGGCGAATGCTGTCGCCGTCGTTGAGTGCCTCGCGCTCGGTGACGACTTCGTTGATGCGCGTGTGGTTGGTCGAGCCCAGGTCCTCGATCGTGAACTGCCGGTCTTTGCGCTCGATTCGACAGTGCCGTCGCGATATGCCGGAGGCGGTCAGGCGCAGGTCGCAGTCATCGGCCCGTCCGATAACTATATTGTCGGCATCCAGGGTGAACTGGCGCCCGAGTTCCGGGCCCTGTATGACCACCAGGCGCGCTGCACCCCGCGCACCGTCGGGCGCGCCGTTCTCTACGTGGGTGTAGACCTGGGTCTGATTGGGGTTGTCGTCGTTTTTGTAGTTCATTGCCAGCCGTTCAGCTCGGGATGCGGATCGGGAACAATGATTGTAGCGCCGTGATGATCGGTTCGGGAAACGGTGCCGGTAGGGGACCGTCGAGCCCGACTCCGCTGGGTAGGGGATGCTCCGACGCTGGTTGATGCGCCTCGCTTTGCTCAGCACATCCTAGGAAAATCTCTTCAGGTGCCGCAGAAGGTCTTGAGGACGCGTTCGTCGGGGTGTGGCGGTTGTGCGTAGTGTTCGTTGCCTGGCTGGTCGTCGTACGGTCGGGCCAGGACTTCG
>SKZJ01000273.1 GCA_007127425.1 Wenzhouxiangella sp. | reverse complement strand
TCTGGTGCCCAGTGGATCGGAAACCGGCGATGGTTGACGACCCGTGTCAGCGCCGCATCGGCTGAAGCTGCCAATAGGTGAGGCTGCGCCACAGCCACTCGGCCGGGCCAAAGCGGAACCGCCCGAGCCACCACGCGCTGACGATGACCTGCGCGGCGAAGAAGACGAGCGCAAGCACCAGCTGCAGCGACCGCGGCAGCTGCCCCCAGAGTCCGAATCCGTGACCGTAGATGATCCAGGTCCACAGCAGCGACTGGGCGAGGTAGTTGGTCAGCGCCATTCGCCCGGCCGGCGCCAGGAATGCCAGTCGATTCGCGCCCAGGGTCACGGCCGAAAGGTAGGCGAGCGACAATAAAACTCCGGCGATGGCCGTCAGGGTCAGACCGAGCGCCGAGGGTAGGGTGGGAATCATCATGTTGGCGTCGTGTATCAGTACTGCACCCGCAACAGCCAGCGGCAGGCCGATGAGCAATCCGCGTGAACGCCAGCGTCGGAACCACATTCGATGCTCGTTCGGGCGGGTCAACCGGCCCGTGGCGATCAACCATCGACCGATCAGGAAAAAGCCGAGTACCGGAGGGACCCAGAAAATGAAGTGCCCAAGCGTGAAGCGCATGTCCCTCAAGCGCTGGCCGACGTTCTCCGACCAGCGGCCTTCGGCATGGATGTTTGCCGCACGCTCGACGCTTTCCCGAAACGCCTGTTCGTCCTGCGCAAAGTCCACAATCAATTCCTCGTGGGCCTGAGGGTCGAGGCGGCTGGCTTCGATGGCGGCCGCACCCAGCCATACCACGACAACGGGCAGAAAGATGAACGGCAGTGCCCATTTCCACAGCCTTCTCGTCGGAGTGTTGCGAAACAGCATGACCATGACGAAAGCGGTCAATGAATAGACCAGCAGGATGTCTCCGGCCCAGACGAGGATCATGTGGGCGGCCCCGAACAGCCCCAGCACAAAAAGTCGCCTGAGATAGATGCCCCAGAACGGGGACTGTCGGGACAGCGCGCGCTCGGCCATGAGGGCGAACCCGGCGCCAAACAGCATGGAGAAGAGGGGGTAGAACTTGCCTTCGGCCAGTGCCCGGATGAGGAAATCGGCGGCGGCATCGATGCCGGCCAGGGCCGGTTCGGCGCCGAGCACGATCGCCTGCAGCGGCCGGGTGAACCATTCGAAGTTCACCAGCAGGATGCCGAGCAGGGCAAAGCCGCGCAGCACGTCGAGGTGGACGAGGCGATCGGTGGCAGGTTGCAGTGGCAGATTCATGCGTCTTCTCCCGATAGCCCTTCGAATGTTAAATGACTACCACCGGGCGGTCACGTGCCGTAGGTCATGCGTGACAGTCCAGCGGTAGAATGTCGGGTATGACCTGTTCCATGACTCGTTCCCCATGTACCGCGCGCGACCCGGCGCTCGAAGTGACGGCCGGTGTCACCGGGGGACAGCCGCTCCTGGGCTTCAACCTGGGTGCGCGCGGCCTGCAGCGAACGGCTGTCGGTACCGGACTGATCTGGCTGGGCGGAGATTTCGAGCGCGAGCACTGGACGCTGCCCTCGGTGGTCGAACACATGCCGACGGGCGACGGCTGGTGGGCCCGTGGCGGCGAGTTGATGAGTGTTGCCATGGCGCGTCCGGATTGCCGCGATGACGATCCGGAACCGCTGGCCCATGCCCTGTATCGCAACCTGATCGAACGCGTGCGTGCGGCCGGTTTTCCGGAGTTCCTGCGCATCTGGAACTTCCTGCCGGGCATCAATGACGGCGCCGGAGACCGCGAGCGCTACCGGCGCTTCTGTATCGGCCGGGGCCGGGCGCTGGCCGAGGCGGGCCTGGATGATGCAGCGATGTGCGCCGCCACCGCCATCGGCAGTGACGAGGATCGGTTTCGGCTGTTCGCGCTGGCCGGGCGCCGTCCCGGCCTGGCGATCGAAAATCCTCGCCAGGTGCCGGCCTGGGCTTATCCGCAGCGATACGGCCCGCGTAGTCCGGCTTTTGCACGCGCCACCGCGCTGGCCCTTTCAGGCGGCCGGTTCGGGCTGTTGATTTCCGGAACCGCCAGCGTGGTCGGCCATGCCACGGCTCACCCCGGCGATGTACTTGCCCAGGTCGACGAGGCGGCCACCAATGTCGAGGCGCTGATCGATGTGGCGGCCGACCGGCTCGATCATCCCGGCTCGCGCCACCCCGGGCCCACCAGCCTGGTGAGGGTGTATGTTCGTCAACCGGCCGATTGGCCGCCGGTCGAGGCGCGACTACGCCGGCGCTGGCCGGGTGTACGCCTGGCCGGTTTGCGCGGCGACATCTGCCGACGCGACCTGCTGGTCGAGATCGAGGCCTGGCACGGCCTGGAACCGGTGGCAGACCAACGGAATCAGAACGAGGGACCAGGCTCTTACTGATCGGAGCCCTTGCTCTTGATCATGCCTCGGGGCTGTCAGTAGCGAGTCCCGAGTCCCGAGTCCCGGCACAAATGAGACACGACGCTAATCAGGAAAACGATTGAGACACAGCACCAGTCAGGTCGTTGTCTACTCTTTAAGGTATGTAACAGGAAACTGAAGTGATGCGATTACAACTGTCCACCTGGCCCGAAGTCGAGGCCTACCTGAAACAATCCACCGGCGTGGTCATTCCCATCGGCTCGACCGAGCAGCACGGTCCGACCGGCCTGATCGGAACCGACGCCATCTGTCCCGAGACCATTGCCGCGGGCATGGCGGAGGAAGGCATCCTGGTCGGGCCGACGTTGAGCATCGGCATGGCCCAGCATCACCTGGCCTTCCCGGGATCGATCACGCTGCGGCCGTCGACCCTGATGGCGGTGATTCGCGACGTGGTCGGCTCGCTGTCGGGACAGGGCTTCACTCATTTTTACTTTCTCAACGGTCACGGCGGCAATATCGCCACCGTCCAGGCTGCATTCGCCGAGCTCTGGGCCGACGCCAGCCTGTCCGGCCACCCTTCATCCCTGCACCTGAAGCTGGGCAACTGGTTTGCCGGTGAGCGGGTGAGGAAGCTGTCGCATGAGTTGTTCGGCGAGGCCGACGGCAAGCACGCCACGGCCTCCGAGGTCTCGCTGACCTGGCATGCCTGGCCCGACCAGCAGCGCGAAGCCGAGCTCGTCCCGGAGCGCGCGCCGGACGGGACCATTCGCGATGCCGCCGGTTACCGGGATACATTCCCCGACGGCCGCATCGGATCCGAGCCGCAACGGGCCAGCCGGGAGTTTGGCCGCCGCTTCTACGAGGCCGGCCTGGCCGATGCGCTGGACGAGTACCGACAATTTGCGTATCCGGCGGACGCTGAGCGCCACTAGCCGTGTCACCGGCCTCCTCCAGATCCTCCGGGTTTGCGTGAGGAAACTCGCGCACCCGGCTCGGATTGCGGTATACAGATCACACCTTTCCCTTGTGGCACGAAAGTTGCTTGATCGTTGGCAAGAGCAACAACGCGTCAGCGACGACATCAAACAAGGGAAAGCATCATGACCGATCTCAACCACACCGCGAATTACGGCAACAGGCTCAACGATTACGCCGATGTCATTGATGTCGGCATCCGCTTTGCTTTCCAGCAGTTGGTGACGGCCGACGGCAACGCCACGCTGGGTCACGAGGCGCTGGTGCGCGGTCTCTACGGAGAGTCCGCCCAGGAGATCATTGCCAGCGTGAGACCCGAAAACCTCTTTTACTTCGACCAGGCTTGCCGCATGCGCGCCATCGCCGATGCCGACCGGGCCGGCCTGCAGGGTGCGATACATCTCAACTGCACCGAGGTCGATGCCGTCACCCTGGGCATGGCGCTGGAGGCGACCGCCAATGCGGTGGCCGCAAGCCGGCTGAGCCCGGAACAGATCGTGCTCGAGTTCTCGACCCTGGCCCGGCTGGGCAATCCGCGCCAGCTCGCCGGTGTGCGCGACCTGGCCAACCGTAACGGATTCCGTGTGCTGGCCGACAACTTCGGCGTCGGCGAGGCGGGTCTCAAGCGCCTGGCGGTGCTGCGACCGGAATTCGTCAAGCTTGACAGGGAACTGATCAGCAACGTCCAGGCCAGTGCGCGTCGCCAGGCCATGGTGTGCGGCATCGTTGCCACCAGCAAGGCGCTGGGCATTACCCCGATCGCTGCGGGCGTCGAGCGGGCCGCCGAAGTCGAATGGTTGGCCAATATCGGCATCGAGCAGTTCCAGGGCTTCTACTTCGGCCGTCCGCAGAAGCTGTCTGTGCCGGCAGCCGAAACGGCTCCGGCGTCTTTGCGCGGTGCCGCCGAAGACCTGGAACAGGCTGCTTTCAGCCTGTGTGCCGCCTGATCAGAACGTCCAGGACCCGATCGAGATCACTGCCTGCCGAGCGCAGGCAGACCAGCAGGTGATAAAGCAGGTCGGCCGCCTCCTCGTCCAGTGAGGCAGGCTCGCCGGCCACCGCTGCCAGCGCTGTTTCCACCCCCTCTTCCCCCACTTTCTGAGCACAGCGCGCCGTGCCCTCGGCCAGCAGTCGGGCGGTGTAGCTGGATTCGGGGTCGGCACCCGCCCGCGCGGCCACGACCCGATCCAGTCGGGCGAGAAAACCGGCCGCCGGCCAGCTGGTGTTGCCGAAACAGGTGTCGCTGCCGGTATGACAGGCCGGCCCGGACGGATGGGCCTGGACAAGCAGGGTGTCACGGTCGCAGTCGGCGGCCAGCTCAACCAGTTCCAGCACGTTGCCGGAGGTCTCGCCCTTGGTCCACAGCCGCTGCTTGCTGCGCGAGTAGAACGTGACCTGCTTCGTTGCCAAGGTCTGTTCCAGCGCCTCGGCATTCATGTAGCCGAGCATCAGCACGCGCCCGTCGGCAGCGTCCTGCACGATGGCGGGGATCAGGCCGTCGCCCTTGGCCCAGTCGAGTTGGTCGATGTCCAGCTGCTTGCTCATAGGTTGGTTGCTCCGGATTTGTTCTGACGGACCTGGGACCAGCAAATTTGCATCTACTGGCGCCCTGGTCCCTGGTCCCTAACCACCACCCCTTGCTCTCCCAGCCACTGCTTCAGCTCGGGAATGGCAATCTGGCCGGAGTGGAACACGGTGGCGGCCAGGGCGCCGTCGACGTCGGCCTGCTCGAAGACGTTGAGGAAATGCTCGCGCTCGCCGGCACCGCCCGAGGCAATCAGGGGCACCTGGCAGATGGCGCGCATGGCGGCGAGCTGGTCGATGTCGTAGCCGGTTCGGACGCCGTCGGTATCCATGCAGTTGAGCACGATCTCGCCGGCACCCAGGCGCTGGACTTCCTCGACCCAGCTGGCGGTATCGCGGCGCGGGTCGACCATGTTGTCGGGGTCGCCGGTGTACTGGCGCACACGCAACTGCTCGCCGTCGCGGATGGAATCGATACCGGCGACCACGCACTGCGAGCCGAAGGCGT
>SKZJ01000301.1 GCA_007127425.1 Wenzhouxiangella sp. | reverse complement strand
GGAAAGAAAGTTACGCATATTCATTTGGTCCTCCGTGCCGTTGGTGCCGGCGTGTTGTAAGTAAACGGGCGCATTCGGATCGAAATGACGCCTTCACCGGTTATTACCCGGACTGCAGTGAAATGGGGCCAACATTTTTTCCGGACATTTGAAGTGGCCTAATGGGTGGCTTATGCTTTCCGGCAAGGGCAGGGACATAGGGGTGCCGGCCGGGCGGGTGAAGTGATGTCAGGAACCGACCAGACTCAGGAGACTATTGCGCGGTTGCTTGATCAGATGGGCAGCGGCGATGGCCAGGCGGTCGACCAGCTTTTCACCATTCTTTACGATGAGTTGAAGGAGCTGGCTGACCGCCACCGGCGGCGCTGGCGCGGCAACCATACGCTCAACACCACGGTGCTGGTCCACGAGGCTTATCTCAAACTCGTTGGAAAAACTCGAATCCAGGTAGACAGCCAGGCTCACTTTCGCGCTCTGGGCGCCAGGGCGATGCGGCAGATTCTGTGCAACTACGCCCGGGATCACGGGGCGCTCAAGCGGGGCGGTCCGCTACAACCACTCCCCTTGGACGAACTCTGGACGCTTCCGGACCCGGCCCAGTTCTCTGAAGCCCATTCAGACAACCTCGTTGCGCTTGACGCAGCACTTCAACGCCTGGAACGCATCGATCCGCGGCAAGCCAGGGTGGTCGAATGCCGGTTTTTTGGTGGCCTGACGGTAGAAGAAACGGCAACGGCGACCGGAGCATCCACGAGAACCGTGAAGCGGGATTGGGCGATGGCCCAAGCCTGGCTGCACCGCGAGATGGAAGCCGCCGATGAATGATGCGGCAGACCACCCCAGGCAGGAACGGCTCGGCGAGTTGTTCGAAGGCGCCATCGCGCTTCCGCCCGACGAGCGGGCGGCATACGTCGAACGCACCTGTGCCAATGACGACGAGCTTCGCTCGGAACTGACCTCCCTGCTTGCTTCCCACGCTGCCGCGCCGAATTTTCTTGACGATTTGGGAGCGGAAATCCTCGGGTCCGCATTCGGCAACGATGAGGGCGGGGCCATGCTTGCCGGACGGACCGTGGGCCGCTACTCGATCATCGAGCCGGTCGGCCGTGGCGGGATGGGTATGGTCTACAAAGCCCGGGATGAGTCACTGGATCGATTGGTGGCACTGAAGTTTTTGCCTGGTCACTTGACGGCAAATCCCGGGGCACGTGCGGCCCTGACCAGCGAAGCAAGGGCTGCTTCGGCGCTCGACCATTCAAATATTGCCGTCGTCCACGAGATCGGTGCGACGGACTCCGAAGGCAGGGATGCCGGGAATGAGCAGCTATTTATCGCCATGGCTTATTACCAGGGCGAGACGCTCAAAGACAAGATCGCCCGCGGTCGATTGCCGGTCGGGGAAGTCCTTGACTATGCCGTGCAACTAGTCGATGGCCTGGCAACGGCGCACGAGGCCGATATTGTCCATCGCGATATCAAGCCGGCCAACGTGATGGTGACCGATCGCGGCCAGGTCAAGATCCTGGATTTTGGCGTGGCTCGGAGTAACTATTCCGTGTTGACCCGCACGGACACCCGGGTCGGCACCGTGGCCTACATGAGTCCCGAGCAAACCCTTGGCGAAGACGTGGATCAGCGGACCGACCTGTGGTCGACCGGCGTGCTGCTATACGAGATGCTCACTGGCGACCATCCGTTCTCAGGTGACGTGGAGGATGCGGTGATCTACGGCATTCGCAACGATGAGCCAGCGCCTGTCGAATCACTTCGGCCGGACATCCCGCCTGTGCTCGCGCAGGTGGTGCACCGCTGCCTGGCCAAGGCCCGCGACCGACGTTATTCCGCTGCCGCAGCCTTGCTGGTGGATCTTGATGCGATCAGCCGTGGTGATCTGGCCGGTGGCGAAGTGGAAATACAGCCGTCCATTGTCGTGCTCCCTTTTGTCAACATCAGCGCAGACCCGGACAACGAATATTTCAGCGACGGTCTGACCGAAGAGGTGATCGCGGACCTGTCTCGGTTGCAGTCACTGCACGTTATCTCACGTACGTCTGCCATGAGGCTCAAGGGCAGCAACCAGGACGTGCGCGAGATCGCGCGCCAAGTCGGTGTGCGCTATGTGCTCGAAGGTGGCGTGCGCAAGGCCGGAAGTTCGCTTCGCATCACCGCACAACTCGTCGATGCGCATACCGACGATCAACTCTGGGCCGGCAAGTTTGAAGGCACGATCAAAGAGGTCTTCGAAATCCAGGAACAGGTCGCAGAAGCAATCGTAGGGGCCCTGCGTGTGCGCCTCTCCCCGGGCGAGGCTGAGGCCCTGTCGAGCCGTCCGATCGATGATCTCCGAGCGTACGAATCTTACCTTCGGGCGCGTTACGAAGCCTGGCGCTTTTCCAGCGAGGGTCTGGCGCGAGCGAAGCGCTACATTGAAACGGCGCTGGAAATCGTGGGCGACAACGAGCTGCTTTACAGCACGCTCGGGCACATCCTCGCGATGTATATCGAAACCGGCTCCGATCCGGATGTCAGCGTGAGCCAGGTCGAAGAGGTCGCCGAGCAAGTCTTTGCCATCAATCCGGAGTCGGCCCGCGGCCACTGGCTCAAATCATGGGCCGCCCTTAACAGGGGCAATCTGCCAGCGGCAATGCATGCCGGCGAACGTTCACGGGTTCTGGCCCCGGATGAGCCGGACACGCTTATTCTGCTTGGATACATTCATGCGCACGCGGGCCGCAACGAAGAGGCCACCGAGCTGTTGGAGCGCGCCTTGGAGCTGGACCCCCTCACGCCCCTGACGCAGGGCATTCAGGGCCTTGTGCCCATCCTGGAGGGCCGTTTTGCTGAGGCGATTGGGCCGTATCGTCGGCAAATGGAGATGGACCCCGACAGCCCCTTCGCCGCGGTGTTCTTTGCCTGGGCATTGGCCTACGATCACCGAATCGAAGAGGCGGTCGCCGCGTTCGAGGCCGCCACTCGCCTGCCGGAATCCGCCTTCACCTCCTTTGCCGGCTCGATGGCCCATGCATTGCGGGGCAATGCGGACGAAGCGCTACGTGCGATCACTCCGACCTTTCGGGCTGCCGCCCGGAACATCGAGATGTTCGCACGTGAACTCGCCCACTGCTACGCCTTGGCCGGCGATAACGAACAGGCACTGGAATGGCTCGAACGCGAGGTGGAACTGGGCATGCTCAACTACCCGTACCTGGCCGAACACGACTGGTTCCTGGACGGACTTCGAGATGAACCTCGGTTCAAGGCTCTGTTGGAGAAAGTGCGCATGGCCAGCGCTGAACTGGAGTAAGCCGGGTTTAGCGACCGAGTGAAACGTCGCAGGTGCGGGGCCTGGCGCTGTCGCAGTAGACTGGGTCATGGATAAGCCGGGTTTAATCAAACCAGGAATCCACCGAGTTGAGATAGGCATACAAGGCGCTGATTTCGTCTTCGGTGAAGTGGGCGAAACGCGATCGCGAAACGGCTGCCATCAAGCCCAGTTCGCGACCGCCCATGGCAACGCCCTCGCGCATCAGGATGTCGAAGTCGTCGTGGGAATAGGCCGTGACGATGGACAAGCTGGGCGAGGAACTGTCCGGGGCGCCGTGCAGATCGTTGCCGTGACATTCCCTGCAAACAGTTTCGGCCAGGTAGCGCCCGCGGGATCTGCTTGCGCTCATCCCGTGCGGGGCAAGCTGTTCTTGCGCGATCGCTTCGGCCGCAAGCACGGCCCCGAACTGGTGCTTGAAAACGAAGCCCAGGATTCGCGCGACGGGCCCGTATCGGGAATCGGGCAGCTCATCGCTGTCATCGGGCTGGGTGCGCAGCCAGGCGATGATCATTCCGAGATCCTCGTCGCTGAGCGTCGACAGCATCTCGGAGGGCATGATGCGCAGCACACTGGTACCGTCGGGCCTGACCCCGCGGCGAATGGCGCGTTCCAGTTCTTCCACGGAATATCGGGAGGCGATATGCCCCAGATTCGGCGCCACCACGCGTGTGCCGTCGAACAGGCGGAGCATCACGGCACCCTCGGCCGCCCGACCATGACAACCCTGAAAACAGCCGCGCAACTGTGCCTGTCGCCGACCTTCTTCGATACTGGCGGCGTCGGATGGAACTGCAATCAACTCGCCATCGACAGCAAAAGTCGCGGCGAGGTCGCGACCCATGGTGATATGGATGGAAAGCGTGCCGAGCAGCACAAGGCTCAACAGTCCGAGCAATGTCCATCCCGACCACTTCAAAATGCGCCTGACCGTCATAAGCCTGCCTTCCTCGCCCGAATACGGGGTTACGGATCATCAGCGACTACGGAACCTTCGACCGTATTGGTCGCCACCTGACTGATCATGCGTTAAATAGCCCGGTTCTGCGCCACGCATGTGACTTACTTTAGAAAGTCTGATCCCGTGATCAAGCACAGGCCGTAATCACCTGTAAGAGACAGTTGCTGTAGTCGCCATCGGGCTCGCCAGAATCGGAAGATTGCGTCTCTTCACGCATTGGCTCTCGCCAGCGGCTGACGTCGTCCGTAGGTGAGTGACCTCCACAGCCATTCAACCGGGCCGAAACGGAAATGCTTCAGCCACACGATGCTCATCAGGACTTGTGCGGCGAATATCGCGATGGCAATTGGAACAAACAGCGTCGGACCAACCTGGCCGCCGAACCCCAGACCGATCCCGTAGAACAGTGCGATGCAAATCAGCGACTGTGACAGATAGACGGTGAGGGCCGCCCTGCCGGCGGGCACAAAAATTCCAAGCACCTTGCGCGCCCTGGGGTACATCCACAGCAAAGAGAATGCCGCAACGTACGACATTGCCAGCGGCACTACACCAAGTGCGTAGACCAGGTCTCGGCCGATGCTCGGCTCGGTCGCCGGCAGCATTGTGGCATGCAGGGCGTTACCCGCCAGCCCGATTGGCAGGCCCCACATCAGCAGGCGCTTGCCCGGATCGGTGGGTGCTGCGCGTGGCTCTGGAGGAGCCGGTTGGTTGATTCCAGCTGAGTCAGTCATGTTCCCATAGCATCAAGCGGCTAGTCATCTGATTGCTCGCCATGGTATCGGGCAACCTCCTCCTCGCTCAGGCGGCGAGCCCCCGCCCGGCTATTCAGAGTTTGCCGGCTATTGTTTGCGGAATCTCGCCAACGCCCTGGTATAGGCAATGGCTGCGGCAATCTCACTGTCGGTCAGTACGGCAGGCGTGTGGTCCAGTCCCCATTCGGTCTCGATCAGCTTGTCGTCTCGGTCTACGCCGTCGCGGAGAAGACGTACGAACTGGGCATCGTCATATTCGAGCGCACCCTGGATATCCCCTGCCGGTTCGCCGATCCCGTCCATTGCCGCACCGTGGCAGGCGGTGCAAACGGTCTGCGCTACCAGTCGGCCCTGCGCAAGTTCCTCACCAAGGTCCGGAACCGTATTCGTGGCGAAGTAAG
>SKZJ01000260.1 GCA_007127425.1 Wenzhouxiangella sp. | reverse complement strand
TGCGGCGGCCCTTCGGGAGCCACTGTGCTGGCGCGACTCGGCGTTGCGTTTCTTGGCAAGGACGCTGCCATTCCCTGCGAAACGCGCCTTGATTCGCGCCAGCACAGTGGCTCTGAGCGTTGCCTAACTTACCGCATGGCCCACTAGCGCTTCCCGCCAGCCCGGTACACACGAGACCGTCCAGGCATCGTCGGGCGTGCCCTGGAAGACCCAGGCCCGCTTACCGCTGACAAGGTCGATGGCATGAATGGCCGAGCTGGTGTCGGTGGCCGGCTGTGAATAGTTGTTGCCGGCGCCCACGTAGAGGCGGTTGCGACTGGCATCGACGGTCACGGCCGACCAGACCGCAGCACCGGAGGGCGCGTAGATCGTGGCCCCGGCCTTGTCCTCTCCTTGTGCCCGGGGTGGTTCATCGATGGTGAAATACTCCCATCGCCTCTTGCCGTTGGCCAGATCCAGCGCCACCACCTTGCCGCGAAAGGTACAGCAGGCATAGTCGGGGTCGACCACGGCCCACTCGCCTGAAGAGACCGGTACATAAACGCGGTCTTCGTGGATGGCGGGTGTGCCGCTGATCCGGGCGTGTTGGTGGGTGGCGACCCGTCGTTGCCAGACCGGTGTTCCGGTGAGCGGGTCGAGCGCATGCACTTGAGCTGTAATGTCACCGACCAGCAGCAGTGAATCGCCGTCGGCGGTCTGACCCAGGGTGATACCGGAAAACAGCGGCTGCTCCAGGTCGGTTTGCCAGATCAGGCAGCCGGTCCGGGCATCCAGGGCACGAATCGAGCCGTCGAACCCGGCCAGGTACAGCCAGTCACCGGCAACTGCAGGATGGGAACGCATCAGCTGCACATCCGGTATGGCGTACGCCCATTGCAGTGCCAGGTCGGGAAGCTTCGCTGCCGTCAGGTGGGTCTGCTCCATGGTGCGAGAGCGGAGATTACTGCGATCGCCGCCCCACTGGATCCAGGCGTCAGCCGCTTTCAGATCGGGTGCAGTGGTTGGTGGTTCGACGCAATGTCCCTTGCCGGGATGAACGGCAGCGTGACCAGCTTCAGGCAAGGCGTGCTGCAGCCACTGCATCACGATGTCCGCGCCCTTGTCTTGGGCATGAATTCCCTGCGCGAGCAGCAGGCAGCAGAGGGTGGCAATCAGAACCATCATGCCGGTTGTATTGGTCTCATTCATCGAAAACTCCTGTCTGTGGGTCGCGCACCGGGCACTGGTCCGGTGCGCAACAAGACTTACCTGACCGCTTCCGGCAAGCCCATGGCATGGTCTGCGGTAACCGGAAAGTACTGCTGGGTGCTGGCCTCACTGAGTTTCGGCTCCAGGTAATCACGCAGTTGCTCGATCGAGGGCGCCTCGTATAGACAGGAGGCCTTGCTCAGGTCGGTGGCTGGCAGAAAATGATGGACATGCAGCTCGTCGGGCAGCGGGAAAACCTGCTCGGCACACTGCTGGAACTGGTTCGGGTCGTGAATCTGATGTTGAATGGCAATAAACATGATCTACTCCTGATTTGTAAAAGGGAAACCGTGTCGAGCCGTCAGACGAGTTCGTGGCTGCAGCCCGTATGCTTTCGGTTGCTGATGACTGCCGGGTTGTCAGTCTGAGAACATGGCGTCAACTTCCCGGCGCCATTGGGTCTGGTCGTACTGGGAACCGTTGAGAATCGTGCTCCACTTCCGTACCAGGGCGCCGGCGGCCAGGGCTTCCTTGATCTGGGCATCGGTCGCTCCGAGGGCCTTTGATGCCCTGGTGTGGTAATAGACGCAGTAGTCGCACGGCACCTGTGCCGAAATCGCCAGGGCGATCAGTTCCTTGGTGCGGGTATCCAGTGCGCCTTCCTCATCGAGGAACACCGACTGGTAAGTCTCCCAGGCACTGTCGACCCCCTGGGCGGGGAAGGTCTTTCCGATAAAGGCCGGTGGCCCATCCGCATGGGCTGGTCCAATGGCGGCAGCCAAGGCAAGAATCAGTACCGATATCGTGGTGTACGTGATTGATTTCATGTCGATCTCCTGTGGTTTGGATGGTGTCTGGCATGCGTATTGGCATGCCGCATGTATAGCGTGCCGCTTGCAAACCGTTGTTTCCAGACTCAAAATGATCGAAAGGGGTCCATTTCTTTCACTGGAGGGAAAAACTGGTGATGACAGAGCAAAGCAAGCGCGTCAGCCTGCTGGTATTGCCCAATGAATCCATCGGCGCACCCATCCATGGTCTTTACGAGACCCTGGTGCTGGTCGATGCGGTCGCGCCGGAAGCCGGCACACGTCCGCTTTTCAATGTGGAGGTGGTCGGTCCCAAGCGCGGCATCTTTCCCAGCGCCTGTGGCCTGCCGCTGGAAGTGCACCGCTCGATGGAAGAGGTCGATGAAACCGATATCGTGATCATGTCCTCGATGCTGTTTGAGAACATGGAGTGGGTAACGGGACGGCACCCGGAAACCGTGGCGTGGCTTGAACAAATGCATCGGCAAGGGGCGGATCTGTGTTCGGCCTGTGCCGGTGCCCTGCTGCTGGCCGAGACCGGTTTGCTCGATGGTCTGGACACGACCACGCATTGGGCATTTGCCCCCACCTTCAGAAAGAACTTCCCCCAGGTGAACCTGCATATCGATGAGGTGCTGATGGTGGGCGGTCAACGCGGCGAGTTCGTCATGACCGGCGCCGCCAGCTCCTGGCAGGATCTGATCGTTTACCTGATCTCCCGTCATGCCAGTCCGGCGATCGCCCAGAAGATCGGCAAGTTCCTGCTCTACAGCTGGGATTGCAGAAGTCAGGCGCCGTTCATGCCGTTCTCGCCGCCGGCCGATCACGGCGACTCGGTCATCCGTCAGGTGCAGGACTGGCTACAGGCCAACCATGCCAGAGGCGTCAGCGTAGAGCAGCTCGCTGACGAGAGTGGCCTTGCTCCCACGACCTTCAACCGGCGTTTCAAACAGGCCACCGGCTATTCGCCGATCCAGTATCTGCAGCATCTGCGTGTGGAGAAGGCTCGAGGGCTTCTGGAAAGCAGTGATGTGCCCATCGAGGCGATCAGTTGGGAAGTGGGCTATGAAGAAGTCGCCGCATTCCGTCGCATTTTCAAGCGTTTGACGACCATGAGCCCGGGCGAGTACCGACGCAAGTTCCGGATTCCCGAGCACGCACTGGCCAGGATTGCCTGATTCCGGGGCATTACCAGTCCTCCAGCGGAACGCCATGCAGATGACGATTCCAGGCATCGGGCGCAGGATCGAGCTCGACCCCGTCGGCGATGGTTTCCCGGAAGCTGTTGCCCGACAGCAGGCTGACGCCGAGCCGTTCCAGGTGCGGGTTCCACACCTGGCAGTCGGCCAACCAGTAGCCCCAGGTCTCGAGCGCACGCATGAGAACGGCCAGGGCGATCTTGGAGGCGTCACGCCGGCGATGGAATTTGGATTCGGCAAAGAAGATCCGCCCGATGGCCACGCCATACAGCCCACCGACAAGTTCATCATCCATCAGGATCTCGATGCTGTGGGCATGGCCGAGGCGATGCAGGCGCCGATAAGCCCCTTGCATATGGGGCGTGATCCAGGTGCCATCCTGACCGGAACGAATGTCCGCGCAGGCGCGGATGACGTTGTCGAAGTCGGTGTCGGCTCTGGCCCGGAAACGGCCTTGTCGAAGGGTGCGCCGAAGCCTTCGGGAAATATGCGTCTGCCCCGGCAACATCACCGCCCGCGGCTCGGGCGACCACCACAGGATGGGCGAGTCGCTCTCATACCAGGGGAAGATGCCCTGGCGGTAGGCGTTGAGCAGCCGCTGGGGATGCAGGTCGCCGCCCCAGGCCAGCAGACCCTCCGGGTGCTCAGTTTTGGCCGGGTCGGGAAAGGGGCTGTCGTATGCGGTGCCCAGTTGAGGAATCGGAATGCGTGTCATCGTCCGAACGGATCGAGTGTGTCGAGGTGGCGACGGTAGTCGATGAGTGTCTTTGCTTCGTGACCCAACCACTCACCAATGCCTTCGCGCAGCCCGGCATGACGGATGTAATGAAACGACCGGGTTTTCTGCGGCAAGAAACCACGCCGGATCTTGTGCTCCCCCTGAGCGCCGGGCTCGAACCACTCCAGACCATGACGAATGCAGTAGTCAATGCCCTGGTAGTAACAGGTCTCGAAGTGCACATCCTTCGTGTCGACCAGGCTGCCCCAGTAGCGACCGTACAGACGATCATCGTCACGCCAGAAGATGGCGGAGGCCAGCGCTTCGTCATTGAGCCGGGCGGTGCAGAGGAGAAATTGTTCACCGAAGCGTGCGGCACAGAGTTCGAAGAAATGCCGGTTGAGCATCGGCAGATTGCCGTAAAGCGCGAAGGTCGACTGATAGCAGCGGTCGGCCAGGTCGAAGTCCGCCTCGCCCATGTCAACGCCGCTCTTCCATTCGAACTGCCAGCCTGCGTCGACCACGCGCCGGCGCTCGGCGCGAATATTCTTGCGCGGTTTGCGCCTGAGTCGGCCCAGGAAATCATCGAAGTCTCGATAACCGGGGTTATGCCAATGGAACTGCCAGTCAAAGCGTTCCAGCCAACCGGCTTCGCGCAGGATGACGGCATCGCCCTCACTACAGAAATTGACGCCGGCAGAAGACAGTTTTCTTTCGCACACCAGGGCCTCGAGTTTGTCGACGACTCGGGCTGCTGCATGCGGGTTGTTCGCGGCTCCGAGCAGGCGCGGTCCGGATACCGGGCTGAAAGGGGCGGCGACAAGCAGTTTGGGATACCAGGGCATGCCGGCAGTATGCGAGGCGCGGGCCCACGCCCAATCGAAAACGAACTCGCCGTGTGAGTGAGACTTCAGAAATGCGGGGGCGGTGGCCTCGATCGAGCCATCGCCACGAACGATCGGAATGCAGGGCTGCCAGCCGCGGGACTGACTGATGCAACCGGCATCCTGCGCGCTGGTGAGAAAGCGCCAGTCCACGAATGGCCCGGTGGTCCGGGCCAGTCCGTTCCAGTCCGCCTGCGCGAGCTCATCGAATCGACTGATCAGGGCAGGGGGCTCAGTCGCCGATCTCGTCAAGGAATTTTTCGGCATCAAGTGCGGCCATGCAGCCAAAGCCGGCTGAGGTCACCGCCTGGCGATAGACGTGGTCGGCCACGTCGCCGGCGGCGAACACGCCGGGCGCACTGGTTGCGGTGGCCATGCCGTTCTGGCCGGAGCGTATGTGAATGTAGCCGTCGGTCATATCGAGCTGGTTGGCAAAAATCTTGGTATTCGGATCATGGCCGATGGCGATGAATACGGCGTCGAGCTCGAAATCACGGCTATCACCGGATTCAACGTGGCGAATGCGCATCCCGGTCACGCCGTCCTCGTCTCCGAGCACCTCGTCAAGCACATGATCCCACATGATCTCGACCTTGCCTTCGGCTTCGCGCTCGAATAATCGCTGCTGCAGGATTTTTTCGGCCCGCAATTGGTCCCGCCGGTGCACCAG
>SKZJ01000224.1 GCA_007127425.1 Wenzhouxiangella sp. | reverse complement strand
GTCCGGTCCATGTTTGCCTGGTCAGGGTCGGACACCAATGGTCAGATCTTTGTCGAACTGACCAAGATGGAGGACTCACCGGTCACCGTGCGCGATATCGAACGGCGGTGGCGCGATACGGTAGGCGAGATTCCCGGCTCGCGCATCCTCGAAATCGGCAGTGCGGGCGGCCCCGGCGGCGGCCCGGATATCTCGTTCCAGCTGGTCGGGCGTGACCTGGCGATGCTGGAACTGGCCGCCGCGCGCCTGGAAGAACAGATCGGCCAGTATGACGGCGTCTACGACATTCGCAATTCCTTTGACGGCGGCATGCGCGAACTGCAGCTTCGCATCCGCCCCGAGGCTGAACAGCTCGGTCTGAGCCAGCAGGACCTGGCCCAACAGGTCCGCCAGGCGTTCTACGGTGAGGAAGTCCAGCGCCTGCAACGGGGACAGGACGAGGTACGCGTGATGGTGCGCTTCCCGCGGGCCGAGCGGCGCTCCGAAGGCTACCTCGAAGACATGCGCATCCGCACGCCCGACGGCGCGCAGGTGCCGTTCGGTGCCGTTGCCGACATCGAATCCGGCTCAAGCCCCTCGGTGATCCGCCGCTTTAATCGCGAGCGCTCGATCAGCGTGACGGCAAGAGTCGATTCAGACGTGGCCGAATCCGGCCCGATCACCGCCGAGCTGCGCAACGATCACCTGCCGGAGATCATCGCCGGGCATCCCGGAGTGGACTACCGGATCGGCGGCATGACCCGTGAGCGCGAGCAGATGGAAATCGAACTGCTGGCCGGCACCGCCCTGGCGTTGTTCCTGATCTATGCCCTTATTGCCGTTCCGCTGAAGTCTTACCTGCAGCCGGTGCTGATCATGATGGTGATCCCGTTCGGCACCATCGGCGCCCTGCTCGGGCACTGGATCATGAATATCCCGGTCAGCATGATGTCGGCCTTCGGCATCGTCGCCCTCGCCGGCGTGGTGGTCAACGACAGCCTGATCCTGGTCGACTTCGTCAACCGCTACCGCCGCGCCGGTGAAACGCGGGTGGAAGCCGCGATCCGGGCCGCCCGTTCGCGTTTCCGCCCGATCATCCTGACTTCGGCGACCACCTTCCTGGGGCTGGCGCCCATCATCTTCTTCGAGAAGAGCCTGCAGGCCCAGATCGTGATCCCGATGGCCGTGTCGCTGGCCTTCGGCATCGTCTTCGCCACCGTCATCACGCTGCTGCTGATCCCGACCCTGTACCTGATCGGGGACGACTTCGTGCGCTTCCTGCAGCGCCTGCTCGGCCGCGAGCGCCACGGGATGGTGGCAGCGGAGGTTGGGTAGGTTTAGGGTTTCCTGATTAGCGTCGTGTTTCAGTTGTTTTCGTGACATCCTCGTGCCGGGACTCGGGACCCGGGACTCGGGACTCGCTACTGACGGCGCGGGGGCATGTTCAAGATAAGGGCTCCGATCAGTAAGGGATTGGTCCTTCGTTCTGATTCCGGTGGTGTTCTCGAGTCCCGAGTCCCGAGTCCCTGGCCTAGTCCCTGGTCCCAAACAACCAGTCGCCGATGGGATAGGTGATGTTGAAGTTCTTGTGTGCCATCAGCGAGGTGTCGTGGTGGCGGTGGTGCAGGCGGCGCAGGCGGCGGAGGAACGGCAGTTTCAGCAGCCGCGAATCCTCGGGCAGGTGGTAGGCCAGGTGCAGCAGTTCGTAGTTGAGGTAATAGCCCAACGCCACCGCCACGAACAGCCAGGCCACATTGGCCGTGGCCAGCCAGGCCAGCAGCAGGCCCACCGGCGTGGCGAAAGCGCCGAAGAAGAACACCATCAACACGGCCGGAAACAGCACCACCTTGCAGTCCCGCCAGCCCTCCAGGGCCATATGGCGGTCGGTGAAGAAGCGATGATGCTGGCCGGAATGGCGCCGGTAGACCAGGCCCAGCCCCGGCACCTTGCGGTGCATGACCCAACGGTGCCCGGCATACTCGACCAGGTTGGCGTAGAGAAACGCCAGCGGCAAGGTCAGCCACTCCAGCGGCCGCACCGCATCGAGTTGCCAGATGCACAGGCCGATACCGCCCAGGCTGAACACCAGCACGAAAGCCAGGTGGATCTGGCCCGAATAGCCCGGCCCGACGTGCTCGCGCCGGTAGGCATCACGATACTCCGCATTGGTCGTCATGCAGGCCAATTTGCCAGCACTGGCGGGCAGACGCAAGCAAAACGCCCTGCCGGCGCGGGCGTCATTTGGCTTGCCGTGCACCCGCCCTCACGTACACTGACAGGTTCATCAATCACGGGAGGCTGTCATGCAACTACCCGACAAGCGCTTCGTGGCCAGTTTCGATGTCGACGCCCAGCGCACCTTCACGCCGATCTGCCCCGACGAGCTACCCGTCGAGGGCGGCGACCGCATCGGGCCCGAGCTCAACCGCCAGGCCGAGCTGGCCGGCTGGCGACTGGGGTCGAAGGATTCGCACAGCCCGAAGGCGGTGTGGGTCACCGACGACCCGGACAAGGTCGGCCAACCCGGTGTGGAAGGTGAACACGTGGAGGAACACTGGCCGGTCCATGCCGTGCCGGGTACGGAAGGGTTCGAGCTGGTTCCCGGGCTACCGAAGCCGGCCGACTACAACTTCTTCGTCTGGAAGGGGGTGGAACTGGACATGCATCCTTACGGTGCCTGCTACCACGATATCCCCGAACGGATGAGCACCGGCGTGATCGAGTGGCTGGAGGCACACGAGGTCAGTCATGTGCTGGTCGGCGGCCTGGCCACCGATTTCTGCGTCAAGGCGACCGCCCTGCAACTGAAGAAGGCGGGGTTCACCACCGTGCTCAATCTTGCGGCCTGTCGCGGTATCGCGCAGGACAGCGTCACCGAGTCCATCGAGACCCTGCGCGAAGGCGGCGTCCTCATCATCGATTCGCTCGATGAACTGGTGCCTGCCGCATGATCATCCGGTCGCTGCTCGACACCGACATCTACAAGTTCTCGATGATGCAGGCCGTACTGCACCAGTTTCCGGGTGCGGAAGTCGAGTACCGCTTCAAGTGCCGTAGCGACGACGTGGACCTGCGTCCGCTGGCGCGCGACATCGAGTACGAGATCGCGCAGCTGTGTTCGCTGACACTCGGGCCGGAGGAGCTCAATTACCTCAAGGGCCTGCGGTATCTCAAGGACGACTTCGTCGAGTTTCTGCGCCTGTTTCACCTGCAATCGCGCTTCATCGACATCGGCGAGGAAGACGGGCAGCTCACGATCACCATCCGCGGGCCCTGGCTGCATACCATCCTGTTCGAGGTGCCGCTGCTCGCGATCATCAGCGAGGTCTATTGCCGGCACCACTGGCTGGATCACGATTTCGGCGAGGCCCGCCGCCGGCTCGACGAGAAGATCGGCCAGGTCCAGGAGCTGGACCGGCCCGACGAGTTCATCTTTGCCGACTTCGGCACCCGCCGACGATTCTCCAGGGAATGGCACGATGAAGTCGTCGAAACCCTGGCTGATCGTACTCCCGGCAGCTTTCGCGGCACCTCCAACGTCCGCCTGGCGAAAGAACTGGGACTGGTGCCCATCGGCACCATGGCGCACGAGTTCATCCAGGCCTGCCAGGCGCTGGGGCCGAGGCTGGCCGAAACCCAGCGCTTTGCTTTTGAGGTCTGGGCGCGCGAGTACCGCGGCGATCTCGGCATCGCGCTGTCGGACACCTACAGCCTGCCGGCTTTTCTGCGCGACTTCGACATGTACTTCTGCAAGCTGTTTGATGGAGCACGCCAGGACTCGGGGGACCCGTTCGCCTGGGCCGAAGCGATGATCGAACACTATCGCAACAACCGCATCGATCCGAAGACACGAAACCTGATCTTCTCGGACTCGCTGAACATTCCCAAGGCGGCCGAGATCTGGTACCGGTTCCGGGACGAGACCAACGTCTCGTTCGGAATCGGCACCAACCTGACCAACGACACCGGCGTCGACCCGATCAACATCGTCATCAAGATGACCGAGTGCAACGGCCAGCCGGTGGTCAAGCTGTCGGACTCACCGGGCAAGGTCGTTTCCACCGACCAGCATTACCTGGCCTGGGTGCGGCAGGCGTTTGATGTAGCGGAGACTCCGGACGTAGAAAAGGTGAAAGGTGAAAGGTGAAAGGTAAACGGAAGACGGAAGACGAGTTCAAGGCGCAAGGACAAACGACGAAATGTCACCCGGAGTAGGCTGGCAGTGCCGGCGATCGGCTAGAATCAAACGATCATGAGTGATTGGCTTTCAGGCAAGTCGGTATCGCTGGTGCTCGGGTCCGGCGGAGCGCGGGGATTGGCGCATATCGGCGTGATCCGCGCACTGGAAGCGGCCGGGGCGAAGGTCGAGGCGGTTTCGGGCTGTTCCATGGGAGCGCTGGTTGGCGGCATCTATGCCACCGGCAAGCTCCAGGCCTACGAGGATTGGGTCTGCTCACTGGAACGATCCGACGTACTGTCCTTTGTTGACTGGTCATTCGCCGGCGGCGGACTGATGCAGGGTCGCAAGATCATCAGCAAGCTGGAGGAACTGGTCGGCCAGACCACCATCGAGGAGCTGGACATCGACTTCACTGCCGTGGCGGTCGATATCGACAGAGGACGTGAAATGTGGCTGAGCGAGGGCTCCTTGTTCGATGCAATCCGGGCCTCGATTGCCATTCCGGGCATCTTCACCCCCCACCGCTACCACGGCCGCACCTTCGTCGACGGTGGCATTCTCAATCCCGTCCCCGTTGCGCCCACCCTGCGCAATATTACCGACCTGACCCTCGTGGTCGACGTCAACGCTCCGGCATCCGATCCGCCACCGCAGGCCGAAAGCGAACACGAGGAAAACGAAGCCGAGGGCGTGATCGACCGGCTACGCGAGTTCGTCGACGGCTTCCGCTCCGACCGTCAGCCCGAGGAGACCCGCCCCGGCCTGCTGGCCGTATTGATGCGCTCGCTCGACACCATGCAGTCGGCGATCACACGTCAACACCTGGCCGTGTTTCAGCCCGATCTCACGGTACTGATTCCAAAGAATGCCTGCATGGTTCACGAGTTCTACCAGGCCCGGGCCATGATCGATCTGGGCCGCAGTCTGGCCGAACAGAGTTTCAGGACTCGGGACCGGTATACTGGCCAGCCCGCACCCTACGACAAGGCGGAGAATGAAGACGATGGTGAATGACGACCAGATGCTGTTCGACGAGGCGGCCGACGCCGTGGTGGACCTGGGCAACCAGATCGCCGAGAGCAACCAGGAAATCGATCCCTGGGCACTGGCCGACGGTCTGATTGCCGGGGCCGTGCACTACTGGCTTTACGCCCACCAGCCCGAGACCCCCGCCCCATCCGAAGACGACCTCCTCAGCGCCCGAGAGCGCGTCGAGGAACTGGTCAACCTGGTCATGCAGGCGGCCGAAGACAGCGAGTACCTCCACTCGCCGCTCGACCGCGATGTCGGACGAGCATGAAGGCAGGTTCTAGGTTCTAGGTGCGAGGTTC
>SKZJ01000113.1 GCA_007127425.1 Wenzhouxiangella sp. | reverse complement strand
GCGATATCCAGCAGTACTTCATCGACAAGGGCGTAAGAAATTTCTATTCGGTGTCGATCTCCGGCTACCACATCGCTGAAGCCGGCGCCAATCCGATCAGCCAGTTGGCCTTTACCCTGTCGAACGGCTTCACCATCGTCGAGTACTACCTCGCGCGAGGCATGGACATCAACGAGTTCGCACCCAACCTGTCGTTCTTCTTTTCCAATGGTATGGACCCGGAGTACTCGGTCATTGGCCGGGTGGCACGCAGAATCTGGGCGCGGGCCATGCGCGAGCGCTACGGCGCGAACAAGCGCTCGCAGATGATGAAGTACCACATCCAGACCTCAGGTCGTTCGCTGCACGCCCAGGAAATCCAGTTCAACGACATCCGCACCACCTTGCAGGCGCTCTACGCCATCTTCGATAACTGCAACAGCCTGCATACCAACGCCTACGATGAGGCCATCACCACGCCGACCGAGGAGTCGGTGCGTCGCGCGGTGGCCATCCAGATGATTATCAATAAGGAACTGGGGCTGAACTTCAACGAAAACCCCTGGCAGGGCAGCTTCATCGTTGATCGCCTGACCGACATGGTCGAGGAAGCCGTCTACACCGAGTTCGAACGCATCTCGGAGCGCGGCGGCGTGTTGGGTGCGATGGACACCATGTACCAGCGCGGCAAGATCCAGGAAGAATCGCTGTACTACGAGCACAAGAAGCATGACGGCTCGTTGCCGCTGGTCGGCGTCAACACTTTCCGCCCCGCCGACGGTGGCGAGCAGGAAGGCGGTGAAATCGAACTGGCCCGATCCACTGAAGAAGAAAAACAGCAGCAGGTCAGGAACGTGCAGACATTCAACAGTCTCAACGAAGCACGTTCAAAGGCTGCACTGAAGCAACTCCAGGATGTGGCCCGCCAGCGGGGCAATACCTTCGATGCCCTGATGGAAGCGGTCAAGACCTGTTCGCTGGGCCGGATCTCCCATGCGCTTTACGAAGTCGGCGGCGAGTACCGGCGAAACATGTAATCGCGCCGGGCAGGGGGAACCAGGAGTAGAAGAGAGAGAACGGGTGCATTGTGACGGCCCCGGCATCGGCCTGTTATGCTTCCCGTACCGGGAAACGAGGATTCCATGGATACTCTGCAACTGCTGATCGCCGGCATTGCCAACGGTTGTATCTACGGCCTGATCGCACTGGGTTTCGTGCTGATTTACAAGGCCTCGGAGTCGGTCAACTTCGCCCAGGGCGACATGATGATTCTGGGGGCGTTCCTGGCGATTGCGCTGATCAATACCAACCAGGCCGATCTGCCGTTTCTGCTTGGGCTGGCCTTGGCCGGCCTGACCCTGGGCGTGTTCGGTTATCTGCTCGATGCCCTGTTGCTTCGGCGAGTGTTCGGTCAGCCGCAGTTGACCATGGTGGTGCTGACCATTGCGCTGGGGTTCGTGCTGCGATTCATCATCGGCGCGATCTGGGGCCATGATCCGGTCGGGCTGGAATCTCCGGTGGCCGGTGAGCGCCTGACCATCGGTGCGCTGACCATTCCGCTTGTCGATGTGGTCATCATCGGCGCCACGGTGTTCCTGGTCGCCGTTCTTTGGCTGTTCTTTGCCCGCACGCGACTGGGGCTGGCCATGCAGGCCAGCAGCCAGAATCAGATGGCGGCCTATTACATGGGCATTCCGGTCAAGCGGGTGGTGTCGCTGGTCTGGGCCATGTCCGGGGTGGTTGCCGCCATAGCCGGCGTGCTGTTTGCCGCCAAGGGCGCGGTGGAGCCGTCGGCCGGGCTGGTGTTCGGCATCAAGGCCTTCGCCGCAGCGGTGATCGGCGGGCTGGGTTCGTTGCCCGGTGCGCTGGCCGGCGGCTTGTTGATCGGCGTCATGGAGCCGTTTGCCGGGCGGTATCTGCCCAGCCACGTCGCCCAGGTCTCGCCGTATGTCCTGATGCTGGTGGTGCTGATTGTCCGACCCAGCGGTCTGTTTGCCCAGATGAAGCAGAAAAAGGTATGAAACCTCGCTTCAAGACCAGCTATGACGCCGATATCGACCGCTTCCACGGCCGCTGGCATCGCGCGCAGTACCTGATCCTGGTTGCCGCGGCGCTGATCGCCCCCTGGATCCTGGGCAACTATTACGTCGGCGAACTGAGTTCGGTGCTGGTCTGGTCGCTGGCCGGGATGGGTGTCATGCTGCTGGTCGGTCATACCGGGCAGGTCAGCCTGGGCCACGCCGCCTTCATGGCCATTGGCGCCTTCACCCACCTGGCCCTGATGTTGCGCGGCTGGCCGTTTCTGCCCGCTTTGCTGGCCGCGACCCTGGCCAGTGGCATCAGCGGTGCGTTACTGGCCCGTCCCATCCTGCGCCTGAGCGGCATCTACCTGGCCATCGCCACCCTGGCGCTGGGCATCCTGGTCGAGGACCTGGCCATCGTTGCCGAACCGGTCACCGGCGGAGTGCGCGGGCTGGTTGCGCCACCCATCGAACTGTTCGGGTTCACCATTGACCGTTATGGCACGCCAATCGCTTTCTACTACCTTTGCCTGTCGATCGTGGTGCTGGTGACCCTGGCCTATGCCAACCTGCTGCGCTCGCCGACCGGGCGGGCCTTTATCGCCGTGCGTGACAGCGAGATCTCGGCGCGTGCGCTGGGCGTCAACGTCACCCGTACCAAGACCCTGGCCTTTGCGCTGTCGTGCGGCATCACCGGCCTGGCCGGCGCGCTGTATGCGCATCTGGCCCAGGCAGTCAATTTCGAGAGTTTCCTGGTGATCATTTCGATTGCCCTGCTGCTGCAAGTCATCGTTGGCGGTCTGGGATCGATTCACGGGGCATTTTTTGGTGCGGTGGTCATCGTGCTGCTGCCGCAAGGCATAGCCATCGGCCGTGACCTGCTCGCCGACGTCGGTATTCGCGTGGCCGCCTACCCGGGGCTGGACATGGCGGTGTTTGCCGTGATCATCATCGTTCTGATGGTGCTCGAACCACGCGGACTGTACGGCGTCTGGCTTCGGGTGCGCACCTGGCTTGAGCTGTTTCCGCTCTATCGCAAGGGCATGTTCCGGCGCGCGCGCAGCTATCTGAAAACCGAGAGGCTGAAATGAGCCTTCTGGACGTCAGCAATGTCAGCCTGTCGTTCGGTGGCATTCGCGCCATCGACGGGGTCAGTTTCACCGTGAAGCCGGGTGAGGTCTTCACCATAGTCGGGCCCAACGGCGCCGGCAAGTCCTCGCTGTTCAACCTGATCAGCCGTATCTACGAGCCGGCCGACGGCGCCATTCGCTTCGATGGTCGGGACCTGCTGGCTTGCCAGGCCCATGAGGTGATCGAACTGGGCGTTGCGCGTACCTTTCAGAACATCGAGCTGTTTGATCATGCCACGGTGCTCGACAACCTGTTGATCGGCCGACACAGCCGGCGTCGGACGCGCTGGTTCGAGGATCTCCTGTTCCTGCCGAGGGTGCGGCGCGAGGAGCGGGCCCATCGTCGGCAGGTTGAAGAAGTGATCGACTTCCTCGAACTGGCCGCCTACCGCGATCGCATGATTCAGGGGCTGCCCTATGGCGTGCGCAAGGTGGTCGAGATTGCCCAGGCGCTGGTGGCCGAACCCCGCCTGTTACTGCTCGACGAGCCGGCCTCGGGCCTGAGCATGGAAGAGACCGAGAGCATGGCCTGGTGGATCGAGGACATGCAGAAGGACCTGGGCCTGACCATTGTCATGGTCGAGCATGACATGGGACTGGTCAGCCAGGTCTCTGATCGCGTTCTGGCCATTGCCGAAGGCCGGCCGCTGGCCGAAGGCACACCGGCCGAGATCCGGGCGCATCCCGAGGTGATCCGTGCCTGGCTGGGCGGGGTGGAGGAGGCATGAACCCACTGCTGACTGTTCATAACCTGGAGACCAGTTACGGGCCGGTGATGGCGCTGCGCGGGGTGTCGCTGAGTGTGCCCGAGGGCAGTATCGTCACCGTGCTGGGCAGCAATGGCGCCGGCAAGACCACCCTGATGCGCACGCTTTCCGGTGCGCTGGCTCCGCGCAAGGGCAGCGTGCGCTATCGCAGCAAGCGAATCGACGGTCTGGAGCCGGATCGCCTGGTGCGCGAGGGTATCGTGCATGTGCCCGAGGGCCGGGAGATTTTCCCGTTCATGAGCGTGGCCGAGAACCTGCGCATGGGCGCGTTTACCCGGCGCGAGCGTTCGGGTTGGGCAGCGGAGCTGGCGCTGGTACATGAGTATTTCCCGGTTCTCGCCGAGCGGAGCGACCAGGACGCCGGCACGCTGTCGGGTGGTGAGCAACAGATGCTGGCCATTGCCCGCGGACTGATGGCCCGGCCGGCTCTGATGCTGCTCGATGAGCCCTCGCTGGGGCTGTCGCCGGTGCTGGTGGCAGAAATCTTCACCATCATTCGCCGTCTCAACCGGGAGCAGGGTCTGACCATGGTACTGGTCGAACAGAACGCGCGTGCCGCGCTGGAAGTGGCTGACCATGGCTACGTGCTGGAAATCGGGCGGATCGTGATGGACGGTCCGGCCGAACGCCTGATGGCATCGGCCGACATTCGCGAGTTCTATCTTGGCAAGGCAGCGGAAGGCGCCCGCGGCAAGCGCCGCTGGCGAAAGCGCAAGACGTGGCGATGACGATGTCCGATACGATTGAAATCAAGGGCTGCGACACCCTGTCCAAGTTGTGGCGCCAGGTCTGTCATGAGCGCGGCTCGGCCATTGCCCACCGCGAGAAAAAGCTGGGCATCTGGGAAAGTCATTCCTGGCAGGACTGGTTCGAGGGGGCGCGCACCATCGGCCTGGGTCTGATGGAGCTGGGCCTGGAGCGTGGCCAGGTGGTGTCAATACTCAGCGAGGACCGGCTGGAGTGGCTCTATGCCGATCTCGGGATTGTGGCGGCTGGCGGCATCACCAACGGCATCTACACCACCGACAGCGCCCGGCAACTGGCCTTCCTGGTCAATGACAGTGAATCGGCCTTCTTGCTGGCCGAAAACGACGAACAGCTCGACAAGTTTCTGGAAGCGCGCGAGTCCATGCCGGGCGTGAAAAAGGTGATCGTGTTCGACCGCAAGGGTCTTCGCGACCTCAACGATCCGGACGTGATGTTCCTCGACGAGCTGATGGCGCTGGGACGTGATGCGGCCGACGGTCAGCGGCGTTTCGATGAGCGCATAGACGCCGGCTCGGGCGAAGAGATCCGCATGCTGATCTACACCTCCGGCACCACCGGCCAACCCAAGGGCGCGATGATCAGCCATCGCAACGTGCTGTTCATGCTCGATCGTGGCGAGCGGGTGCTGGATATGTTCGAGCACGACGAGCAGCTGTGCTTTTTGCCGTTGAGTCACATTCTCGAACGCCTGGTCTCGGTGGAAATGCCCATTTTCAAGGGCGTGCGGGTCAACTTTGCCGAAAGCCCCGAAACCGTGTTCGACAACCTGCGCGAGATCTCTCCGCACGCCTTCACCGCCGTGCCCCGGCTGTGGGAAAAGCTCTACAGCGCCATCACCGACCAGCGCCGTGAAGCCACCGCATTCGGTCGCTGGGCCTTCGACCGTGCGCTGCGGGCCG
>SKZJ01000074.1 GCA_007127425.1 Wenzhouxiangella sp. | reverse complement strand
GCGGGCGACCCGCTGCGTTTCGGCTCGCTCATTTGGAATAACCAAACCACGCTCGCCGAAGCCGCACCGGGTCATCCCGCAAAGGCTCCGTCGCGCCCGCGCAGAGTTGTTCAGAGGTTCCTTATCCCAGTAGCGGCAGAATGCCGGGTAGTACCCGCACGCGGATCTCGACGGCATCGCCGGCCAGAACCTCGCCGTCGGCATGCACCATGCAGCCGTCCGGGCAGTCGATGTCGATCGATGCCACCTGCGACATCCGCACGTCGTGAAAGCGCGTGTGCCGACCGCTCAATACGGTCGGCAGGATGCGCAACAGGCGCAAGCGCGACAGGGTGTCGACGCGGCATACATCCAGCAGCCCATCGTCGATGCGCGCATCAGGCGTGAGCCGGAATCGCCCGCCGGCACAACAGCCGTTGCCGATGGCCACCAGGAACTGCCGCCCGGAACACGCTCCGGCATCGCCCCGGATCTGCATGTGCGGCGGTTTGTAGGTGGGCAGGTGCCACAACGCCGCCGCCAGGTAGCGCGCAAAGCCCTTCAGGTAGCGGGCGTTGCGGGCCGAGTTGGCGACTACCGCCTCCAACCCAAGACCGAGACCGTTAATGAAACGATGTCGCTCACGGCCGCCGTCGGCCCGAGTGAGCGTGACTTCACCGACATCGCAGAATCGGTGGTCGGCATCGCGAAACCAGGCCACCGCTCCTTCGGGATCATGCGGGCTCGTCAGCATCTTGGCAAAATCGTTGCCCGAACCCACCGGCAAAACGCCCAGCATGGCCCGACCACCGATCAGCCCGTTGCCCACCTCGTGCACCGTACCGTCCCCGCCCACGGCGATGACGGCAAGGTTCTCGTGTCCCGCCCGCTCGGCCGCCCAACGGCGCGCCTGGCCGGGTGTTTCCGTGGCCAGCACTTCGTCGTTCGGGCACAGATCGCACAACCGGTCGAACAGCTGTTGCGTGCGGCGGCGACACGGTCCGGCCGCTGGATTCACGATAAAGGTCAGCTTGCGCAAGAGGTAGCTTCAGGCAATGGCGGAAACCGCGGCATTATCGACCACCTCTGCAGGTACGGGCAACTGTGCGCGGCCAGGCACGCAGAGTTGCTCAGAGGCTCCCTACGGTTCCCGGCGGCAGGGACGGCTCGTCACGCTTCTCCCGGGCGATGCCGCGTAGCAGACGACCCAGAATATCGGTACCGGTAACCACCCGCGGATTGTCACCCCACAACAGGATCACATCGTTCTCGACGATGTCTTCGCCCCCTTCGTCACTGCGGATGCGGAACCGGCCGATCAGCTCCCCCAGCTTTTTCTCACCACGATCGACGATGACGGGACGATGGCAATGGCGCAACGGCTTGAAACGAGCAGGCTCGAACAGCGCTTCACGCAGGAAGTCGCTGGTACCGAGCACCATTTGCGGTCGGGACTCCTGATCGACGATGACCACCCAGCTCTTGCCGGAGCGGTTCACTTCGCGCAGGAACGGGTCGTCGGGGTCGGGGCGAATCTCTGGAAAGACGGGGCGGCGCTCCACGAACGGCAGTGTGATGATGCTGTCGGGATCGATCGGCTCACCCTCGTCACCGAGCGGCACGTCGTCGATCTCGAGGAAGTTGAGCGCACCCTGTCCTTCCAGGCGGGCAATATCGCTCTCGCTGGCCGCCATGTGCATCCGGATCACCCGGCGCAGGTCGCGTTCCGGAAAATACCGGATACTCTCTCCCCCCAGCCAGGCATCCAGCACCCAGGCGGTCGGCCGCGCCACCGGGTAGAGCACGACCTGGTAGATGCGCAGGACGGGCGCGAGCAGCGAGGCCATCCGCAGCGCATGGCGTGTGAAGTAGGACTGCGGAATGATCTCGGCGAAGATGGTGATGATGACGGTGGAAAAGATGAAAGCCGCCACGCCGCTGAGCACCGAACCCGACAGCAGGGCCAGCAGGACATTGACCCCGACATTGCCCCACAGGATGGTCACCAGCGCAAAATTCGCATTCTCGCGCAGTGCCAGCACGCGACGCGCCTGGGCACTCCCCTTGTCCGCCTCGACCTGAAGCTCGAGCTTGCCGAGTGAAAACAGGCCCAGGTTGAGCCCGGACAACATGGCCGATTGCGACAGGCAGGCGAAGATCCCGATCCAGGTCAGCAGCGTCATCGTTGGATTCCTTGAGGATAGATAATGACAGGAGCCTGCTCAGAAGCGAAAAGTCACGCCGCCCAGCACCTCGGCCTGGCCGAGCACATCCCCGCTCCAGGCCAGTTGACAGAAGGCGTCTCCCGGCCCGCTGAAGCACAGCAGGCCACGATCCCCGCCGCCCATGGTGAGGTAGCCGCGCGCTTCCATGCGAACGGCGAAGTGGCGCGTCAGCGGCCATTCCAGGCCGCCGGCCACCGACAGGCTGGGCCGCAGTTCACTGGCGGTATCAATACCGCGGGCGCTGATACGGGTCGCGCCCACGCCCCCGGAAAGATAGGGCACGAAGCGATGGCCGGCGAACTCCAGCCGCCCGCCCAGGTGCAGGTAGGCGATATCCACATCCACGCCGGCACTCGGCAGCGATGTACGCTGCTGCGTGAAGAGCAATTCCCAGGCGTTACCGGGCTCGAACTCGTAACCCAGCGCAATGCCGCGACTGACCTCGCCGTCGAGATTGGAACGCTCGCCGGTACCGGGCAACTCGAATCGCCCACCGTCGCGATAGCCCAGCAATACCGATGCGCTCAGCGGCCGGTCGGCCTGGCCGGCCACCACAGCGGGTGAACCGGACAGCAAGCCAAGCGCCAGTAACAGTGCCGGCAGTATCGCCACCAGCCTCGGCCCCGCCCAACACATTGCAACGCCCACCATGACGAAAAACTCCTTACGGGTTGTCCCGGACAGATTATCAGACCGCACTATAATCGGACCCAGGGAAGCAACGGGTGTTTGCGCACGCAAACTGCTGTCGCAAGTGCCCGCGTCACGATCCGAGGGAGAAAATAGAGAATGGACAAGTCCAGGTACTTGCCGACCGTGCGCCTGTGCTATCGGCTCAATCCGATGGAAGTTCGCGGCAGCCTTATCGTGTTGGCTGTCGGGCTGCCGCTGGCAATCGGCGCCCTGTTGATCATGCTGCCCGGCGAATCCGCCTGGCAGGCGCTGGAAGAAACCATCGCCGAAGTTCCGACGGCTATCTGGCTGGCACTGCCGCTGGCCGTCGTGGGCAGCCTGGCACTGTTTGCCTTCTACCGGCGGCAGGCACAGGAAGCCTGGATGGAGTTCGACGATGCCGGCATCCGCTGCCGTCCCCCCGGCCACCATGGCCGCCGCTTCTGGACCCGTCACGAATGGCAAGTGCGCTGGGAGGAGATTCATTCGGCCACGCTGTACCGGCCCGCCACCAACAGCAACGAACCCCAGCACTGGGCCAGCACCACCCTGGCTCTCGAAACTTCGACGGGCAGCTTCCGACTCGGCTTGCTGCACTGGGATTGCGCCACCGATCCGCTGGATCGCCCCGGTCTGCTGGCCGGCCGCAAGCTCGGCGCGCAGTTCGAGGCCCTGATCAGTCGCCATCCCCTGGTCGGCGCGCTCGAACACAAGCAGATCGAGCTACAACGCGAAGCGACCGGCTGGGCTGCCAGCCGGCAGCTTTCCCGGCAGGTAAAGCGGCAACACGCCGAGGCCGAAGCGGCCGGCCATGTCGACCTGCTGACCTACCCCTCGGCCCAGGTGGTACTCGGCTTGATACTACTGGCCGGCGTCCTGGCATTCTTCCACTTCACGCTGCTGCCACCGCTGCGTGCACTCTGGCCGGCACCGGTAGCGACTGCCCTGTTTGCCGGTACGCTGGCCGGCGTCGGCGCCTGGCAACTGACCCGCCGCATGCCCGGGCGCGAGCGCTCGGCATTGTCGGTCATGCTGGCCGTGGTGGTCGCCCTGTGCTGGCATCCGCTGAGTGTGCGCACCGAAGTGCTGCTCAACGGCGAGCCGGAGTCCGTCGTTTACACGGTGACCGAACACGGGCTGTTCCACCCGGTCGACAGCCGTTTCCCGGCACTGAACCTGGCCGACCTGAATGTCGGCGAGTTTTTCGACAGCCTGGAACCGGGCAGCGATTTCGAGTTCACGCTGATCCGCACGGCCAACGGCCGCTATGCCCTGTCACTGGCCGAACTTTACGAGCGCACGCGGACCTTCTACGAGCAATGACAACGGATTTCGGGCTTTACCGGAAGCCGCCCACAGGGCTAGACTTGGCAGCGGACCGTCCGGGTGACCATACAGATTCCGTTCGATGACACTGCCCCGCTTTTTGTACCTCGCTGTTACCACGCTGCTGCTGGCCCCGGCCATGCCGATCGCGGCCGGCGTGCTGCATGATTTCGAACTGCCGGAGGTACCACGAACGGACCGCCCTCAGACCCTGACCCAGACACTGGAGCGCTACGCGCCGCGCATCGATGAGTCCATCCGCCCGCGATTCGAAGCCATGGGACTGCCTTACCCGCCCGAGCGACTGACCCTGATCGCCCTCAAGGAAGAACGCGAGCTCGAGGTCTGGGCCTACGAGAACGGCCGTCCCCACCGCGTACACAGCTACCCGGTTACCGACGCCTCCGGGCTGCCCGGGCCGAAACGCCGACGCGGCGACTTCCAGGTGCCCGAGGGGATCTACCGCCTCAATGCCTTCAACCCCAACAGCGCTTTCCACCTGTCGCTGCGGGTCAATTATCCCAACTACTTCGACCGCCGCATGGGCCGGCTCGACGGGCGCGAGGATCTGGGCTCGAACATCTTCATCCACGGCGGGGCGGCTTCACGCGGTTGCCTGGCCATCGGTGACCCGGCCATCGAGGAATTATTCGTCCTGGTCGCCGACGTCGGCCTGGACAACACGAAAGTCATCATCGCCCCGCACGACCCCAGGCAACGCAGTATTTTCCCCATCCCGCGCGGCCTGCCGGAGTGGACCAACGAGCTTTACTACCGCATCGAAATGGCGATCGCCGACTACCCCCTGCCGGACTCGACACCAATTGCGGTCGCCGGCGGCGAGATCGACGTCGCCGCACCCTGATTCGAACCCGCCCCCGCTTCAAGCTCCAGCAGCAAAAAGACTGCCGGGCTCGCACCACACTCATTCATCCCGGTTTTCGAATCGGTCACCGAACACGGGGCCGGTGGACTTCAGGTACAAGAAGCCTTCGACGAGCGTCGCGCTTCGATCATCCGGATTCACCACGCTGACATCAACCGCCCCGACATCGCCAGGTGGAACGGTACAGTTGATGGCGGTTGATGAGACAACCTCGGTTTCACTGCAATCCACGTCACCGAGCGTGACCTGCGCACCGGTCGAAAAGTGCTGACCGCTGATGACGATACCGGTCCCGCCGGTATCCGGGCCACTCGGCGGGCTCACGGAGTCGATCTCCGGCAGCGGCTGCTCCTGGAACGACCAATTGACCGTGACTGCGTCAGTCGCCTCGTCACGTCCGGCCACGACGAGGTGATACCCAGTATTCTCTTCGGCTTGGATCGACAGGCTGTTGCCGGCACCCGGTGAGTCGTCACAGGCGATTTCATCAAGCATCTCGACTTCT
>SKZJ01000048.1 GCA_007127425.1 Wenzhouxiangella sp. | reverse complement strand
CGCGGGAATCTGGTGGAGGGGGCAGGATTCGAACCTGCGAAGGCTAAGCCAGCAGATTTACAGTCTGCCCTCGTTGACCGCTTGAGTACCCCTCCGGCTAATTCCGGGTTCAATCAATGACCGATACCGGGCTCTTCCCGATGTTTTCCAGACGAAGCCCGCAATTCTGACCGATGAATCACTGCAAGTCAACATCTGTTTGAGATTTATACAGGGGGTCTCAGACTCCTCAGAGATGAATCCGGCGCAGGTGGCGATCCACGGCCAGCCAGGAGCCGATGACCCCCAGCGCACCGCTGCCCAGCACCAGCGCCAGGCTCAGTTGGCCGGACAGTGGCCGCAGGCCAAACTCGCTATCGTAGGTGCCGCCCAGGGCTTCGACCGGTCCGGCCAAGATCGCGAGTCCCAGCCGTACCAGCACCCAGGCCAGCAGGCCGCCGGCAAGGCCGTACCACAGGCCCGAATACAGGAAAGGCCGACGAATGAAGCCACCGGTCGCCCCGACCAGGGCCATCACCTCGATCTCCTCGCGCCGGTTGTGAATGTCCATGCGGATGGTGTTACCGACGACGAAGGCCACCGCGGCGGCAAACAGCACGGCCAGGAGCAGCGTCAGCTTGCGAATCACCTCGACCATAGCAGCAAGCCTTTCCAGCCACTGCAGGTCGACAATGACCGATTCGACACCTTCCTCACGGCCAAGGCGTTCGGCCAGCTCCGGCAGCATGGTTGCAGTCAGGGGCGTCACCTCCAGCACCCACGGCAGGGGGTTGTCTTCCATGGCGGCGACCGCGTCGTCCATCCCCATCTGGCCGGCCAGCTCGGCCAACCCTTCCGAGGGACTGATCGGATCGACCGCGGTGATCTCGTCCCAGGTACTGAGGCGGGAGCTCAGGCGCATCGCCTGCCGCTCGTCCACCCCGTCTTCGAGAAATATCGACAGCGTGTCCAGACGCTCCCAGTCCTGGCCCACGTGGGTGGCATTGTCGAGCGTGACCCACAGGCCGGCCGGCAGGCACAACGCCACCGCCAGCACCATGACGGTCATGGCCGAGGCGATCGGCTGCCGTACCAGGGTACCCAGCGACGAGAGCAGGCTGAAGGCGTGACGCCGCCCCCACGCGCGAAGGCCGCCGGGCCAGCGCACGCCCGGCCCGCTGCCGGTTCGCGAACGTGCGGTCATCCCACCGAAGCCTCCACCCGGGCCGGAACATCATCGACCAGTTGACCGTCGCGCAGTACCAGGACGCGGCGGCGCAGCCTCCGGATCAGCTCCAGGTCATGGCTGGCGATCAACACGGTGGTACCGAGTTCGTTGAGCTGCAGGAAGAATTGCATCAGGTCGGCCGACAACTCGGGATCGAGATTCCCGGTCGGCTCGTCGGCCAGGATCAACGGCGGCTTGCCGATGATGGCCCGCGCGATCCCCACCCGTTGCTGTTCACCGCCGGAGAGCATGGGCGGGTACATACGCTCCTTGTCGAGCAGCCCGACCTTGTCGAGCACGGCGCGCACCCGCCGCCGGATCTCCGGGTACGGCGCACCGGCAATCACCAGCGGCAGGGCGACGTTGTCGAACACCCGGCGATCGGACAGCAGGCGGTGATCCTGGAAAATGATCCCGATGCGACGGCGTAGCCCCGGGATGTGGCGCCGCGCGGTCTTGCCGACATTGCGCCCGTCGAATATCACCTGCCCGCGGCTGGGCCGCTCGAGCAGGGCGATCAGCCGAAGCAGCGTGGATTTGCCCGCACCGGAGTGTCCGGTGAGAAAGGCCAGCTCGCCCTTGCCCAAGTGAAAGTCGACATCCTTGAGTGCCTGGATCCCGCCGGGATAGCGCTTGGCCACGTGTTCGAATACCACCATCCGCGTTACCCCAGCAACTGGCTCATGTTCATGATCGGCAGCATGATCGCCAGGACGATATAGAGCACGATCATGCCGACTGCGAGGATCAGAACGGGCTGCAGGACGGCCAGCAGCATCTCCGAAGCCGACTGCAGTTCACGCTCCTGGATGTCGGCGGCATGTTCGAGCATGGCGGCCAGCTCGCCACTCTTCTCGCCGCCGCTGATCAGGCGTCGCGCCATCGGCGGCAACCAGCCGCGCCCGGCCAGGGACTGGCTCAACGACACCCCTTCGCGCACCTGGGCGGCGGCACGATTGATATCGGCCCGCACCACCTCGTTACCCACCACACCGGCAGCGACCTTGAGCGCTTCGACCAGCGGCACGGCGCTGTTGACCAGGATGGCCAGCGTGCGGGTAAAGGTCGCCGTCTCGCGCGCCCGAACCAACCTTCCGGCCACGGGCAGGGCCAGCACGACCTGGTCACGGGTCCAGCGCGGCCCGGGCTGGCGCAGCGCCAGCGCCAATGCGCCACCGAGCACGGCCAGCAACAGCAGGACCAGCCACCCCCAGCCGGCAACGAAGTCGGAGAGGCCAAGCAGACTGCGCGTAATCAGCGGCAAGTCTTCTGCCGCCTGTTCGAACACCCCGATCACGCGCGGCACCACGAACGCGATCAGCCCCCAGACCACGGCGATGGCCACAGCCACCAGCAGCACCGGGTAGATCAGCGCCATGCCGAAACTGCGGCGCATTTCCTCGCGGTTCTCGGCATGGGTGGCCAGGCGCTCCAGTACCGTTTCCAGGCGCCCGGCACGCTCGCCGGCGGCAATGGCAGCGGTGTACAACTCGGGAAACAGGCGCGGGTGTTCGGCCATGCCGGACGACAGGCTCTGCCCTTCCATCACCCGTGAGCGAATGGCACCGAGTTGGCGACGGATCTGCGGCTGGTCGGTCTGCTCGACCAGGACCGAGAGCACCTCTTCGAGCGGGAGGCCGGCCTTGAGCAGGGTCGATACCTGCCTGAGCAACAGTGCCCGTTCGCGCCCGCGGCGCACAAACCCGCCGCCGACCCGCGACTCCACGCCCACCGCGCGCACATCCACCGGGATCAGGCCACGCTCGCGCAGCTGGCCGCGTGCCGCCCGCGCGGTATCGGCCTGCATCACGCCCCGGGTGGTGGCGCCGGCGTCGGTCAGTGCCTGGTACTCGTATGCTCCCATGGATAAGAAGTGTTAAGTGTTAAGGGTGAAGGGAGGCGATTCAGACGACAGACCCAGCCTACGCCGTCCTCGTTACACGCAAGACTTCCTCCAGCGAGGTCGTGCCGTCCAGTGCCTTTTGCCAGCCATCCTCCAGAATGCTTGGCGCAAGTTCGCGGGCGAGTTCCTCCAGTGCCTGCTCGCTGGCGCCGTCGTGAATCAGGGTGCGCATCTGCTCGTTGACCGGTACCAGTTCGTAGATGCCGGTGCGGCCGCGATAACCGGACACGCCCTCGGGCAAGTCTGTGCGCGGGCGGTACAGGGTGGCCGGTCCGTCATGGCTCAGCCCCAGACGTGCCAGTTCGGCAGCCGGGACCTGGTAGGCTTCGCGGTACTCGGGATCAAGCACGCGCACCAGACGCTGGGCCAGCACACCGATGGTGCTGGAGGCAAGCAGGAACGGTTCAATACCCATATCGACCAGGCGCGTGATGGCGCCGACCGCGGTGTTGGTGTGGAGGGTGGAGAGCACCAGGTGGCCGGTCAGGCTGGCCTGCACGGCAATGCGCGCCGTTTCCAGGTCACGAATCTCGCCGACCATGACCACGTCCGGGTCCTGGCGCAGGATGGCGCGCAGCCCCCGGGCAAAGGTCAGCTCCACCTTGGGATTGACCTGGGTCTGACCGATCCCGTCCAGGTCGTACTCGATCGGGTCTTCAACGGTCATGATGTTGCGGCTGCGATCGTTGAGACGCATCAGCGCGGCATAAAGCGTGGTCGACTTGCCCGAACCGGTCGGACCGGTTACCAGCAGGATGCCGTGCGGGCGCGCCACCAGCGTTTCCATGCGCGAGCGGGTGTCCGAATCCATGCCCAGCTCGACCAGGTCCAGGCGCCCGGCCTGCTTGTCGAGCAACCGGAGCACCACGCGCTCGCCGTGACTCGACGGCAGTGTGGACACGCGCACATCAACCGGCCGGCCGGCAATCTTCAGACCGATGCGGCCATCCTGGGGCAAACGCTTCTCGGCAATGTCCAGCCTGGCCATGACCTTGATGCGCGACACAATCAGCCCGGCCAGCCCGCGCGCGGGCGACATCACTTCACGCAGCACGCCATCGACACGGAATCGAATCGACAGCCGGTTCTCGAACGGCTCGAGGTGAATATCGGAAGCGCCCTCGCGAATGGCCTGGGTGAGTACGCCATTGATCAAGCGAATGATGGGAGCATCATCCTCGCTTTCGAGCAGGTCGGCCGTTTCGGGCAGATCTTCGGCCAGGCGCGCCAGGTCCAGGTCCTCCCCCAGATCCTCGGCAACCTGGCGGGCGGCGGAGTCGCCTGACTCGTAAAGACTGACGACCAGGCGCTCGAACTCGGCGGCGGCCAGGCGCTCGATCGACACCGGTCCATCCAGGCGACGCCGGACTTCCTGCAAGGCGCCGACGTCGACCGGCTCGCGCACGGCCAGCCGGAAACGGCCGTCGCCGTCGCGCCCGGCCACGGTCACCCCACGGCGACGGGCGAAGGTATAGGCCGGGCGGAATTCACCGCTCATCATCGGGCGACTGCAGGAAATCATCGAGCTCGGGCAGCAGCGGCATCTGCTCGCGCGGGGTCATGCTGCGCCGCCCCTCACGCTGTTCGAGCTGGATGTTGCGAATGCGGGTGTACTTGGAGCGGCTGATGTCGTTCATGAGCTCATCGTCGTGCAGGATGCGCGGGCGGATGAAGACCATCAGGTTGCGCTTGACGTTGCTCGATGTGCGGTACTTGAACAGCTCGCCCAGCAGGGGAATGCGGCTCAGCCCCGGCACGCGCTCCTCACCTTCCTGCAGGTCGTCGCTCATCAGCCCACCCAGTACCAGGATGTCGCCGTCGGGCACCATCACACGCGTGGAGATCGTGCGCTTGTTGGTGATCAGGTCGACTGCACCCGACGAGGGCGCCAAAGTGGAGACTTCCTGGGCGATGTTGAGGATGATCATGTCGCCCTCGTTGATATGCGGGGTGACGTTGAGCTTGATGCCGATCTCTTCACGGTTGATGGTCTGGAAGGGATTGACCTGGCCTTCTCCGGTCGCGACGCCGGTTTGTGAAAAGCTGCCCGACAGGAAGGGTACTTCCTGGCCGACATTGATGCTGGCCTCGTGGTTGTCCAGGGTGACGACCGAAGGCGTGGAGAGCACGTTGGTGTTGGAATCGCTGGCCAGGGCCCGTGCCAGGCCGCCGATCTCGAGCACCTCCACGCCGAGCAGGCTCGAGCGCCCGCGCACGTAACCCAGGTTCATGCCGCGACCGGGCAGCACCATGCCGTCGCCCTCGCCGGCCAGTCCGGCACTGAGATTGAGCAGGTTGCGCCCGCCGGTCTGGAAATTGGTGCCGCCAAAGAAGCCACGCTCACCCGACTCGAAGAACTGCCACTGGATGCCCAGCTCCTGGCTGGTATCGACCGCGACTTCGGCGATGATGGCCTCGACCAGCACCTGCGCGCGCCTGACATCGAGCTGGTTGACGACCGACTGGATGGAGCGGTACACCGACGGCGGCGCGGTGATTACCAGCGCATTGGTTT
>SKZJ01000066.1 GCA_007127425.1 Wenzhouxiangella sp. | reverse complement strand
ATCAGGGCGCTCATGCTGCGCACGATCATGTCGGCACCTCCGCCGCGGTCAGTTCCAGGCGCACCAGCTCGACCTCGATCACCGGCTTGCGCTGGTGGGCTGACAGCGCCACGGATCCGCCGCCGGCGAGGTGGTCGGTCAGCAAGCGATCGACCAGTTCGCAACCGGCATCATCGAGACTGGCATAGGGCTCGTCCAGCAGCCACAGAGCGCGCGGCGCGACCAGCAGCCCGGCCAGGCCCAGGCGGCGTTTCTGCCCGGCCGACAGCGTGCGGGCCGGTCGCAAGCCCAGTCCGGCCAGGCCGACGCGGGCCAGGGCACGGCTCTCGTCGAGGCCGTCGCCGTCATGAAAGCGACGCTGGAAAGCCAGGTTCTCTCGGCAGCTCAGATCGCCCTTGAAAGCCGGCAGGTGGCCGAGGAATGCGGGTTGGCAATTTTGAATGACCTCGCCCTGCCAGGGACGGAGAATGCCGGCGAGCATGCGCAGCAGCGTGGTCTTGCCGCAGCCGTTGGGTCCGAGCACGATCAGGGCTTGCCCGCTACTGAGCGTCAGATCCACGGGCGCGAACACGGCCTCGCCGCTGCGCGCAAAAGTGGCCTGGCGGGTTTCGAGCATGAGGGTCATTTCGACACACGCCGGACGTGTTCGGGCAGCGACTCGGACCAATCGCCGGCGACCAGCCAGAGTTCGGCGGCCTCGCCGGGGCGGCCGGCCACCACCGCAAGTTGTCCCAGCCGGCGCGCCAGCGCGATCAGCCAGCCGGAGTCGGGCCCGATGACCAGAAGAGAAGGCTCGTCGGGCCATTGCCCACGCGGATCACGGTTGCAGGCCGGCAGGAAGTCCAGGCCGGCATCGGCGATGGCGGCCAGGAGTTGCTGATGACGGCGTTCGTTGACTTCCGGTTCCTCGCGGCTGGCGCCGGGATTGAAGGCAGTGAGTATGGCCCAGTCGCAATGCTCGATGCGCTCATCGAGGGACCGATGGCACTGACCGATCGTCACGTCCAGCGCATCGGCCCGGGGAAGTACCCGGTACTCGGTCTGCAGGAAGGCCTGCAGCAGATCCGCGTTCGGGTCGCTGTACGCTGGCATGGTCATCGGCTGAATTGGCTGAATCGGCTGGTATCGACGTGCGTTAATATTCTACCTTCCGTGGGGACGGGGGTATGACCTGGATCAAAAACAAGGATTTCAGATGACTATTATGGCCCATGGCCGCTTTCGGCCGGGAACGAGGCTCGCATGAGCCGCTTCGACTACGACCTGTTCGTCATTGGTGCCGGATCGGGCGGGGTGCGAGCCTCGCGCATTGCCGCCGGGCACGGCGCCCGTGTCGGTATCTGCGAGGAATCGCGTGTCGGCGGCACCTGCGTGATTCGTGGTTGCGTACCCAAGAAGCTGCTGGTTTATGCCTCTCAGTTCGCCGAATACTTTGATGACGCCGCCGGCTACGGCTGGCAGACGAGTGAGGTGAAGTTCGACTGGCAGGCCCTGATCGCGGCCAAGGACCGCGAGATCGACCGACTCAACGGCATCTATCACAAGCTGCTGGACAATGCCGGCGTGGTACTGCACCGGGGTCGGGGCCGACTGCTCGATGCCCATACCGTCGAGGTCGACGGCAAGCGGGTGACCGCCGACAAGATCCTGATCGCCGTCGGTGGGCGACCCTGGGTGCCGGAGATTCCCGGTCATGAGCTGGGCATCACTTCCGATGAGGCCTTTCACCTTGATGAGTTGCCGCGCCGCGTGCTGGTGGTCGGCGCCGGCTACATCGCGGTGGAATTCGCCGGCATTTTCGCCGGTATGGGCAGCGAGGTGGTGCTGGCCTATCGTCGTGACCTGATACTGCGCGGTTTCGACGACGACGTGCGCCGGGCCGTCGATGCCGGCATGCGCGGTCGCGGTATCGACATTCGCTACCAGGTGTCTCCGGCGCGGCTGGAGAAAAGCGACGGCGGTATCAATGTCACCTTCTCTGATGAATCGAGCGCCGAGTTCGACCAGGTCATGTTCGCGACCGGCCGCAGTCCCTATACCTGGAATCTCGGGCTGGAAGAGGCTGGCATCACGACGGGTGCCGGCAACCGTATCGAGGTCGACGATTACAGCCGCACCAGTATCGAAAACATCTTCGCCGTTGGTGACGTCACCGACCGCATCAACCTGACGCCGGTTGCCCTGATGGAAGGGCACGCCTTCGCCGATACCCAGTTCGGTGGCATGGACCGTCCGGTCGAGCATGCCGACACGCCTGCGGCCGTGTTCAGCCAGCCGCCGGTCGGTACGGTGGGGCTGACCGAGGCCGAAGCGCGCGAGCAATACGGCGAGGTGCGCGTGTTCAGGTCCGGTTTTACGCCGATGCGCTACACTCTTGCCGGTCGCAAGGAAAAGGGTGTGATGAAATTGCTGGTCGACGGTGAAACTGATCGCGTAGTCGGTTGCCACGTTGTCGGCCTCGATGCCCCGGAAATCGTCCAGGGTTTCGCCGTCGCCGTGCGCGCCGGACTGACCAAGGCGGATTTCGATCGAACGATCGGCATTCATCCGACTGCGGCGGAAGAACTCGTAACCCTGCGTACGGCCGTTGAATAATAATTTGTCGAGGAGTTCAGCTTTAGATGTCAAAACAAATTCGCTTGACGGCGCTTCTCGCCGTATTGATGGCCGTTGCGGCGCCGCTTGGCGGAGCCTTTGCCGGCGATAAAAGTCCGGCCTCGGGCCGCTGGATCGTGGAACTGGAGGCGGCGCCGGCAGTTCGTTACGGCGGCGAAGGCAACGTCCTGATGGGCAGCGAGTCGATATCGATTAGCGTTCCCGGCCTGGCAGCGACGGCACCGGCGGTAACCGGTGCGAAGCGACTGGATGTTTCGCATCCGGAGGTCATGGCCTATACCGACTGGCTGGACGGGCAACGCCACGAGGTGCTTCGGCAGGCGGGGAAGTTGCTGGGTCGCGAACTTGAACCGGTGCATGTCTATCGTTACTTGCAGAACGGTTTCTCGATCGACCTCGATGCCGAAGAGGCCCGGCGTCTGGCCGACCTGCCGGGCGTGTCCGCGGTGGCGGCGGATCGCATGCACTACCTCGAGCTTGAGCGCGGGCCGCAGCTGATCGGCGCCGACCTGCTCTGGTCGGGCGAGGTCGAGGGTCTTGGACCGGCGCGCGGAGAGAACGTCGTTATCGGTCTGCTTGATTCGGGGGTCAACTGGGATCACCCGATGTTTTCGGATGCGCTCACCAACACCGGTGGATACGAATATTCCAACCCGCTCGGGACTCAGCTTGGTTTGTGTTCCCGTCCGGACGTTTCCTGCAACGACAAATTGATCGGTGTCTATGACTTTGTCGACGAGGGCAACGGCGAGGACCTTGGCGGTCATGGCAGTCATGTGGCAGGCATCGCCGCGGGGAATCGGCGCAGCGTGCGCCTCGATTTCGGCGGTGGTGCCGAGCGATTCACGCTGTCGGGTGTGGCGCCGCGGGCGAACATCGTCTCCTACAAGGTCTGCCAGGAGGACTTCGATGAAGATGAAGAGGCAGAGTGTCCGGGAAGCGCCATCGTGCAGGCCCTGGAGCAGGCGGTCGAGGACGGGGTTGACGTCGTCAACTACTCGATCGGTTCCAGTGCGACCAACCCTTGGCGCAATATCGATGAGGCAAGCGTTACCGAGATCGGAGAGTTGTTTCTCAACCTGCGCTCAGCCGGCATTGTTCCGGTAACCTCGGCTGGAAATTCCGGGCCGGGCGCGGGGGGTACCCTTTCCTCACCGGCCAATGCGCCCTGGACCATTGCGGTCGGCAATAGCACCCATGACCGGCTGCTGGCCAACCGCGCCGAGGTTGCGGGCGTAAGAGACTTGATCGCCTTGCGCGGCGAGGGCCCGACCCTCGAGCGTGACCTGACGGCACCGGTCGTTGCGGCGGAAAGTGTCGATTCGTCCAATTTTCTTGCCTGCGATTCGTTCCCGGGCGGTGCTTTCGAGGATGCGATTGCGGTCGTTGTGCGCGGCGTCTGCACCTTCGAAACCAAGGTGCGCAATGCCTACCATGCCGGAGCGGTCGCGGTACTCGTAGTCAATAACCTCGAGGGCCCGCCGATTCCGATGGGCGGGCTGGAATCGGCGTCCATTCCCGCGTTCATGTTGAGCAACGGCGACGGCATCGCTGCGCTCGAAGCTATCGCCGAGGCGTCCGAACCGACGGCAACCATCGAGGCCGGTATCCTGAGTCTGACCAGCCCGGACCTGGTCGACCGGATCGCCCCGAGTAGCTCCCGGGGGCCTGCAGCCTTCGCACCGGGGCTGATGAAACCCAACCTGGTGGCACCCGGGTCGATGATTCTTTCGGCCAGTGCAGCCGGTTCAGACAGTTCCGACAGGTATTCCTTGCTGACAGGTACCTCCATGTCGGGGCCGCACATTGCCGGTGCCGCGGCATTACTCCTCTCGGCCCGTCCAGACTGGACCGTGGCCATGATCCAGTCGGCGCTGGAAACCACGGCCGAGAGCGATACGCTGCAGGTCGACAATCTACCGGCAACGATCATTGACCGTGGTGCCGGTCGAGCCCGGGTGGACCGGGCGGCCAATGCCGGGCTGTTCCTGCCGGTGACTACCGAGCAGTTCCTGGCTGCCAATCCTGACAAGGGTGGCGACCCGGGACAACTCAACCTGCCGGGCATTTATACCGACACCTGCACCCGCAACTGCAACTTCACGCGAACCGTGGAAGCCATGCGTTCCGGTTCCTGGACAGTTGATGTCCAGGGAGATATGGATATCGAGGTGGTTCCCGACAGCTTCTCGCTGGCCGCCGGTGCACGCCAGGAGTTGAGCATCACTGTCAGCGGAAGCGGCGGTAGTTCCGATAGGGTACTCGACGGAGCAGTGGTGCTGACCCCCACCGACGACAGCACCTCGACTCAGCATCTGCCGGTCGGGATGGTCGTCCTGGCAGCCGATCTGCCGAGCCAGTTCTTTGTCAATGCATCCGGCAATCGTGGGCGCACGGAATTTGAAGTGGAGGTGCTGGCAACGATTGACGAGCTCGTCTACCGCACCAGCTCCCTGGTCCGGCCGGTCAGTGAGACCTTCGAACTCCGTCAGGACTCATCACCGGGCAACCCGTATTCCGGCGGAGACGGAACGCGAACGATCCTGATCGACGTGCCCCAGGACACCCTGGCGTTGATGGTCGATACGGTCGATTCTTCGGCAATGGATATCGATTTATACGTGGGCTTCGATGCCGCCGGCAATGCCGAGGCTCAGTCTGACGAGGTGGTCTGTGAGTCGAACTCCGTCGGCAGGCGCCAGGAGTGTCGTATCGAGAAGCCGACACCCGGCACCTGGTGGATCGTGGTACAGAACTTCCAGGCCTCCAGCACTCATGGCAGTGACTGGGTGGAACTCGAGTATGCGATCCTGGGCGAGTCGGAAGACTACACGCTGGCCGCCACGGGGCCCGGGCGACATCCCGGCGGCACGCTGGACCTATCCCTGGCCTGGGACCAGCCGGCGATGCGTCGCAGCGAGCGCTGGGTGGGCGCCGTGGGCCTGGCCAGCAGCGCTGATGAAGTGGCCGACCTGGGCGTTGTTCCCATTACGGTCCGCCGGACCGCGCCTCTTGAGCCAGCACCGACACCGCTTTT
>SKZJ01000228.1 GCA_007127425.1 Wenzhouxiangella sp. | reverse complement strand
TCCATCCTCTCATTTGCGACTGATATCACCGACCGGGACCGCACCGAAGAAGCCCTGCGCTTGTCCGAGGAACGTTACCGTCATGCCGCCGAGGCCTCCCAGGCAGCACTCTGGGACTACGACATGCTCACCGGCAAGGTGACGTTTTCGGAGGTCTTTCGCGACATGCTGGGCTATGAACGTCTTGAAGACATGCCCGACACCCTGGAAGCGTACATGGAGCTCATGCATCCGGGCGATCGCGACCAGGTGTCCGGTGCGGCGCAACGCCTGGTCGCCGGAGAAACAGGTGACCGGGCCAGTGCCGAGTTCCGCTTGCTGACGCAGTCCGGTGAGTACCGCTGGGTGCAGTCCAACAGCAAAGTCATCCGGGACGCCGAAGGAAAGGCCGTTCGCAGGCTCGGTTCGACCGTCGACATTCACGAACGAAAGGTTGCCGAAGAGCAGCTCAAGGAACAGGCCGAGCGCATGCGCGGCATCCTCGAGGTCGCCGGCGACGCCATTGTCACCATCGACGAAACTGCGACTATCGAGACGGTCAATCCGGCGACTGAACAGATCTTCGGTTATTCGGCCGACGAGTTGCTGGGGCAGAATGTCCGAATCCTGATGACCGAGGAAGACCAGGCCCGACACGACGAAGTGCTCAAGCGCTATCTCGAAACGGGACAGGCGCGCATCATGGGTTCACCGCAAAAGCTTCAGGCCCGGCGCAAGAATGGAACGGTGCTTCCCATCGATTTGATGGTCACCGAGGTGCAGCTTTCCGATCGCCGCATATTCACCGGTTTCATCAAGGACATCACCCGTGAAGAACAGGCACGACTTTCGTTGGAGGCAACCGAGCAGCGATTCGGGGCAGTGGCCCGGGCAACCAACGACGTCATCTGGGAACTGACCCTGGAGACCAACCATCTGTGGTGGAGTGAGGGTCTTCAGGAGAGTTTTGGATATAGCCTCGAGGAGGCGGGTCACCGCCTGGAATGGTGGGAAGAGCGGGTGCATCCGGACGACCGCGAACGGATCGTGTCCAGCCTCAAATCAGTCTTCGAAAACCGCGAGCCGGAGTGGCGGGCCAACTATCGTTTTCTGTGCGGGGACGGTGGCTATGCAGAGGTGCGCGACAGCGCATTCATCATTGCGGGTGAGCCGGGACAGCCTGATCGCATGGTGGGCGGCATGAAGGATGTCACCCGGAAGCGTCGAGACAGAAGGAAATTGGCGGAGCAGGCCGAACTGCTCGACAAGGCGCGCGACGCCATCATCGTGACCCAGCTCGACGGAACGGTGACCTTCTGGAACCAGGGAGCGGCAAGGGTTTATGGATGGACATCTTCGGAGATGCTGGGCGTGCCCATCTTCGAACGCATCCATGTCAGCAAGGAGGCCTGGCTTCAGGAGACACAGCGGCTGCTGGACTCCGGCGGCTGGGACGGTCAATTGAACCACGTACGGAAGGATGGGGAGAAACGCAAGCTGCAAAGTCACCAGACGCTGGTTCGGGATGAAGACGATCAGCCACGCTCGATTCTGGCCATCAATACGGACGTCACTGAAAAGATCGTGCTCGAGGAGCAGCTTCGGCATGCCCAGCGGCTGGAGTCGATCGGCAAGTTGACCGGCGGGGTGGCGCATGACTTCAACAATCTGCTCACCGTCATCATGGGCAATGCCGAGTTGCTCAACGAGTCACTGGATGATAATCCGGTGCTGAAAAGTTTTGCCGAAATGACGCTCTCCGCCGCACACCGTGGCGCCGAGTTGACCAACCAGTTGCTGGCCTTCGCCCGTCGCCAGACCCTGGAGCCTCGACGTGTCGATGTGTTCAAGCTGGTCGATGACATGAAGCCGATGCTGCAGCGCTCGATTCCGGAACATGTCGAGATCGACATCCGCCCGGAGCCGTCGCTCTGGCATGCCGAGATCGACCCCGCCCAACTCGAGTCCGCGGTACTCAACCTGGCCCTGAATGCCCGTGATGCCATGGCGGAGGGCGGGCGCCTGAGCATTACTCTGCGCAACAGCGTGCTGGATGAGGAATACGCCGCGAACCATCCGGAAGTCGATGCCGGACAGTATGTCGAGGTGGCGGTCACCGATAACGGGCACGGCATCAAGCCGGAACTACTGAGCCATCTCTTCGAGCCGTTCTTCACCACCAAGGAGAAAGGCAAGGGTACCGGCCTGGGGTTGCCCATGGTTTACGGGTTCATCAAGCAGTCACGCGGACACATCAGGATCTATTCGGAGCCCGGTGTGGGCACAACCGTTCGCATGTACCTGCCGAGAGCCGCCGGAAATGCAAAGCCCGACGAGGATGCCGTGTGTTCGGATGATGCACCGCGTGGTTCGGAACGGATCCTGCTGGTGGAGGATGACGAGCTGGTTCTTGATCATGTCAGCCGCCTGCTCGAGCAACTCGGTTATCAGGTCGACACGGCCAGCGACGGCGAGAACGCGCTGGAGCAATTAAAAGTGGACCCCTCTTATGATCTGCTCTTTACCGATGTCATCATGCCGGGGCAGTTGAAGGGGCCCGACCTGGCCAGCGAAGTCCGTCGCATCAATCCCGATATCCGCATTCTTTTCACGTCCGGATACACCCAGGATGTGATCACTCCGGAGATGGAAAGCGAGGACGGCTTCCATCTCCTGGAAAAGCCCTACCGCAAGGCCGAACTGGCCCGCAAACTGCGGGACGTATTCGATCGGTAATCATCACCCGATTCGGTATCGGCACTCGACACCAACGCGCAAAGCCGGCGCCCCGATATCCAGCGGGCCGGGGTTTCCCCGTCCGTTCACCCCGCGTCGTCGAGGCTGCCGGAAATCAGTGTGACCCGACCGTCTTCCAGCGCGTCATCCATGGCATCGCGACGGGCGTGCGTAACGGCGCTCAACGGGGTGCCGGGGGCCGGCCTGAGCATCGCCCAGCCATTGCGGCCGGTCTGCTTGACCCGGTAGAGCGCCTGGTCGGCCATCTCCACCACCGCCTGCCAATCGACGGCGTCGACCGGATCACTTGCCCGGGGCGGCAGTTCCGCGTAGCCGATGGAGCAGGTGACCGTCAGCTCGGTGTCCTCATTGATTCGGTAGGGCCGCAGGCCCACCGCGCCCGATATGCGCGCCAGCGCGGACGCGGCATCGGCACGGGGTAGTCCCTGGAGTACGAACAGGAATTCCTCACCGCCCCAGCGCACGACATGGTCGCCCTTGCGGGCGATGGCCTGCAGTCGCTCTCCGACCTGCTCGAGCACCCGATCGCCGGCATGGTGCCCGTGCCGGTCGTTGACCAGCTTGAAGTGGTCCACGTCGATCAGGGCGAATCCGAGCACCAGGTCGTCGGCCGGAACGCGCTCACGCAGTCGACTGAGTTTCTGCGGTTCCTCCGCCATCTTTTCGTACAAGTGGCGGCGGTTGCGCAGCCCGGTCAGCGTATCGATGGTGCTCAGGTCCTGCAGGGTGCGGTTGGCGTCGAGCAAGCGTGCGTTGGCCAGCCGCAGTTCTTCGGTACGTTCACGTACCTGGCCCCTGAGATTCGCCTGTTGCAGGCTCCACTGATGCCGTCGCCATCGGTAGCTGGCAATCAGCAGCAGCACGATGAGTCCGACCACGAGCAGCCGGAACCACCTCGTCTCGTGGAAGTAGGCCGGAACCACGAACTCCAGCGTGGCCGGATGATCGGGCAGGACGCCGGCATTGTTGCCGGCCGTGACTTCGAAGCGGTAGCTGCCCGGCGGAAGATTGGTATAGCTGGTCGTGCGCGGCAAGTCGCCCTCCAGCGTTTGCCAGTGTTCTTCGAATCCGGCCAGGCGATAATGGAATTCCACGCTCGACGGGTCCCTGAAGCTCAATGCCGTAAATTCGAATGCGAGGTCGCGAGCGCCTCGGGGCAAACTCGGCGATTCGCCGGCACGAACTTCATGCCACCGGTCATGAGCCCGGTAGCGCTCGATCAGCACGGGGGGCGGTACCGGGTTGCGTTCAATCGTCTCGGGCCGAACCCGCACAACGCCGTCCCCTGTCGGAAGCCACAGACCGTCGGATCGCAGCAATCCCTTGGCGTGCCCGGCGCCGTTGCAGCAATAGCCTTGCTGGCTGCCGCGATGGCGACCGCTCTCGCTGAGCAGCATATCGGCCTCGACCTGGGCAATCGTGCCCTCAGCAAACGCCTCGAGCTGGGACGTCGCCACTCGGTAGAGCCCCTCGTATCCGCCGACCCAGAGGTCGCCGTGTGGATCGTCGACGACGAAGTAGCTCGCCTCGCTGGGCAGCCCCCGGGCCACGGTCAGGTGGTGAAGGTCGTTTGCATCGCCGAAGAGCAGTCCGCTGTCCAGGGTCGACAACAACAGATGGCCTGATGCGAGCTGTCGTGCCGTCACGAAATGCGCTTCCGCCAGATGTTCGGGAATGGACGCCATCGGAGCGAGGCTGCCCGGTGTGCCCTCGAAGGCACCGCCGTCGGTTGCCACGATCATCTGTCCGTCATCAAACAGCCTGACCTGGCGCACGAAGCGGTTGCCCAGCTCCGGTAATTTTTCCAGCCCGGTATCGCCGTCCCAAAGGAACAACCCCTGGGATGTGGCGAAGAAGAAACGGCCGTGCGGGCCTGCCGGTACGATGCCGTTGATCTGTTCTGCGTCGAGCGTCCCCAGCGCTTCCGGTCTGGACAGAGCACCGGTCGGCACGTCCATCAATGCCAGTCCGCCGCGGGTGCCGATCCACAGGGTGTCGACGTCCCGATACAGGGTGTAGGCATGCGGGTGCGGCAAGGCGCTTCCCGGGACCTGCTCGACAAAGCGACCATCCACAAGGCGTGCGACCCCGTCGCTGGTGCCGACCCAGAGGGCATCGTCGTGTGCATCGGCGACACTCCAGACCAGCGGCACATGAAGGCCCGCTGCCTGGGAAAAACGATCAACCCAGCCGCTCCAGTAGCGCGCCAGACCGTGGATGTTGCTGCCCAGCCACAGGTTGCCCTCGTGGTCCTGGTACATACTGCGGATCTGCGGGTGGGCGGACGTGTGTCCGTCGTCGATCGACTCCACCAGCCGACTTTCGTGGATACGCAGCAGCGCGGCATCGGTGCCGACCCAGAGCGTGCCGCCCGAGTCGACGAGCATTTCATTGATCGGGGCGCTGGTCGCTGCCGATGGGGCATCGAATGCTTGCAGGCCGCGATCGGCATGACGAAACAGGCCGGCGCTGGTGGCAATCCACAGTTCGCCGTCATGGCGCTGGAATGCGTTCACCCGGGCATTTTCCAGGCCCTCGGGCAGGAGATGCTCCCCGGCCGGTTCTCCGTTTTCGAAGCGCCAGAAACGCCCCACGCCGCCGACCCACATCACCTCGCCTTCGCCGTACAGTCCGCTGACCGGACCCGGGCCCGGAAAATTCATGTGCGTCAATCGCCCGTGCTCGACCCGGAACAGCCCGTCGGCCCCGCCGGCAACCAGCCGCCCGGCATGGTCTTCGGTCATCTTGCGGACGGATACGTCCAGAACGCCGCCGTCTTCGGCTTCCGGTCCGGAGATCGCCTCGAAGGAATGACCGTCGTAACGCGTCAGCCCGCGGTAGCTGCCGATCCAGAGCCGGCCGGCCGAATCCTGGAACAGCGACGTGATGTCGTTGCCGGGCAACGCGGGTTCGTTTTGCGTGG
>SKZJ01000204.1 GCA_007127425.1 Wenzhouxiangella sp. | reverse complement strand
GCGGCGTTAACGGTCAGCCCCTCTCGCTGATCGATGCATCATCAAGGCCAGGTGGCAGAGTGGTTATGCAGCGGCCTGCAAAGCCGTTTACCTCGGTTCGATTCCGGGCCTGGCCTCCATCCTTTCCGATGTGTTCCACCTCAATGCGTGCGTTCCACGCGGTTGGCCGGGTGTCAGCTCGGGTCGATCAACTGTCGTGCTCTGGCGATCAAGGTATCGTCGCTGTCGCGCACAATGCGGCTTGGAAGTGCATCCACCAGCTCGGCCAGGAATTCCGCTTCTGCCTTGTCCGGATCGTCCACCTGCGCCCTGATTTCGGCCAGAATCGCTCCCAGCAGGCCCGACCGTGCGGCCGCGCGCTGCAGGTCGCGCCGGTAATCGGAATCCAGTCGGTCCCGGAATCGCGATAGCTCGAACTGTGCTTCCGCATCGCCCTCGATAGCGGCCTGCTGGAGCCAGAACGCGGCACTTTCAGCGTCTTGCTCGATGCCTTTTCCCGCCTGGAAGCGGCGCCCCAGGTCGATCTGGGCCGCAGTCGCTCCGGCCATTGCCGAACGGTGAATGATGGTGATGACCGATTCATTCGACAGGGGTTGTTCAAGCTGGTCGCCGAGTTCCAGGTTCTCGATCAACCAGATGGCGCGGTGGGCTGCGGCCGGGTCCTCGTCGGCGGCCCTGGCCGCTCGTACGAGTTCCTGCAGTGTGGGACCACCATCGGTCTCGAGAGTAAAACTGATTTCGTGAGTTCCGTACGTCGGCAGGCTCTCGGGTGGGCCTTCAAGCCACTCATAGCGCCAGTTCGAAAACGCATCGAGGGCAGCGCGATCGAAGGTGCGCGCTGGATCGGACGAGATCACATGCGGATGCTCGACATGGCCATCGGCATTGATCCATCCACCCAGCAGAACGTAGCCCATGATGCCGCGGGTAGCCGCATTGTGCGGATAACTTGGCGGCTCCCGATGCATCCGGACCGGTTTTCCGGCAAGGATGGTGATGTCGGGGTCGTCGGCCAGTTCCGGCCATTGGTCGAACCTCTCGGTGTCGTTATCGCCATTGGTACAATTTTCGCTGCATGGCTGCGGTCGATGGCGCTCGAGCAGCGACTCTCGGCTGTAGGTCGGTTTCAGTGCTTCCAGCCTGTCTTCCACCTCGGCCATGCGCCCTTCACCAAGCTGCCCACGCAACGCCTGTTCGGCATTTTGTGCTGCCTCGTGTTCATGGAAGGCTGCCAGCAGAATCCAGGCACTGCCTTCGATCAGGTCGCGTGATCCTCCCTCCCCGTTGAGCTGCATGACACCGAAATTGAACTGCGCCTCGATCAGGCCAGCCCGTGCCATGCGCTCGAAAGCCGTGCGCGCCGCCTCATGTTGTCCGCTCTCGTAGGCACCGATGGCGGCATCAAAATCGACCGGCACATCGGCCTTCAGCCCGGGAACCAGGCTCATTACGAGCAAGGTGACCAACAGCACTCGGATCATATGCATTCCCTCGTCATTAGAAGTATCCAGATTGCCACTCTGACCATAGTCATGAGCAATTACCAGGTCAAGTCGTGGCACATTGGCTCGCTTCGCACCGGAGACTTCCGTATCATTACGCAGCACATAGCCCGGGTGGCGAAATGGGTAGACGCAAGGGACTTAAAATCCCTCGGAGGCAACTCCGTGCCGGTTCGAGTCCGGCCCCGGGCACCACTTCCTGCCTTCACCGCCTGTTCACCCGGCGTTGACCTGACACAGACAAACCCCGGAATACTCTCTGCATTCATTCGTGATGGTAGGAGTGTTGCAATGTCTGCAAAAATACGTGGTCTTTTGGCTATTGGTCTTTTGTCTGCTTCTTCCCTGGTGCTCGCCGAAGCGCGCGTTCAGGTCGTTCATGCCGCACCGTTTGCCGATTCGATCGAAGGGTCATCGGTCACCGTCACCGCCAACGGCGATGCCGTGCTCGAGGAGTTCGTTTTCGGCGAGTTCACTGAGTACCTGGCCCTGCCGGCGGGGGACTACGATTTCGCCGTCACACCGACCGGATCGGGCGAGCCGGCCATCGAGGCCAGCGTCACGCTGGAGTCCGGCGTCGACTACACGGTGCTGGCAATCGGTGATGGCGTCAATCAGGATCTGGCGCTGTGGCCGCTGGTTGATGATGCGACCGATCCCGGCGAAGGAAATCTGAACGTTCGCGTGGTTCACGCTGCGCCCTTCGCGGCTGATCCGGCCGATACCGAGGTATCGATCCGCACTGCCGGCGGAGATGTGGTCAACGGCCTGGTTGGGGTGCCTTACTTTGCCGAGAGCGGTTTTTTCGCCGTTCCCGCCGGCAACTACGACCTCAAGGTGGCATCCAACGATGGTCAAACCAACCTGATTGATCCGCTGGCAGTCGACCTGCCCGCCGGACTGGATATCACGTTGATCGCCATCGGTGACGGTGTCAACCAGCCGCTGGGCGTCCTGGCGCTGCCGGTTGGTCAGTTGGAGACACGGGCTCCCGTCGACAACAGTGTCAACGGTTGGTGGGCCTCCGGCCTGGGTGGTAATGAGGGCTTCATCTTTCAGCCCATTCCGGCCCAGAACCGCCTGGTCGGTACGGCCTACACGTGGGACCTGAGCGGGTCCGGCGATCCGCTCTGGCTGACCTTCGACTCGTGCTCGGGAGACGTCGGCGGCGGTGTCTGTGAAACGCCAGGCGCGTTCGACGGTACGGAAGCCGTCGCCGCTCTGTACGCCTACAGCGGAGGAACTGTTGCCGGCAGCGAACCGGCCGACGGGGAGACGATCGGCCTGGTGTCGTTCGAGTTCATCGACTGCAACACCGCCATCGCCGTGGTCGAGCTGGATGACGGCACATCGGTGAGCTGGGATCTGGAACGCCTGACCCAGACAGTTGCCTGCACGCTCGACTGAGCGCTTGCCGGCGGCTGATGAAGTCCGGGCCATACCGTGGCCCGGACTTTATTTCGTTTGATTACTTGAAGTGTGAGCGGAAGTAGTTCACCGAGTTCTTGAATGCCTTCCAGGCATGTTCGGCTTCCAGCTTGAGCTTGTCGAACTGCGCCTCGCTGGCGGACCGAACTTCCTTCAACTTCTTCTCGAGTTCATCGCGGCGCTGTTGCACCTCCTTGCGCTGTTCCTCGAGCTTCTTGCGCGAGTCGGCACGTACCTCGTCAGCCCTTTTCTCGAGGTGATCGATTTCCTCGTTGAGCTCGTCAAGACGCTGCTTGGTACGCTCGATGAACTGGTCGCGTGACGATTGTTCGTTCATGGCCTGTCTCCTGAGTATTGGACTTCTTGATTCTCCGCCGATCCCGCGCGGAACGGCTTGATCGATATCAAGCACCAGCCTGTTCGTAGACGGAGCTGAGCTTGTAATTGCGGTAGAAAAAACGCACCAGCACCGTGCCGGCGGCGGCCACCGGCAGGGCCAGCAGGATGCCTATGAAGCCGAACAGGTGGGCGCCGGCCATGACGGAAAAGATGACCAGGACCGGGTGAAGGCCGATTCGGTCGCCGACGAGCTTCGGTGTCAGCAAGAAGCTTTCGATCAACTGACCGACCGTGAACACAATAGCGACCGACAGCAGGAACCAGAAGTCGAAGTTCTGGATGACGGCGGTGATCCCGGCCAGCAATATCCCGACGATGGCGCCAAGGTAGGGCACGAAACTGACCAGGCCGGCGATCATGCCGATGGCGATGGCGTTGTTGAGGCCGACGATCAGCAGTCCGATGCTGTAGATGATGCCCAGACTGATCATGACCATGAGCTGCCCCCTGAGAAACCCGCCCAGTGCCTCGTCGCAGTCACGCGTGATCTCGACCGCCACCGGTTCGATGTTGCGCGGCAGCATGTCGCGGATGGCATCGAGCAGGCGGTGCCAGTCGCGCATCAGGTAGAACGTGACCAGCGGCACCAGCACCATGCCGGTGATCCAGATGACGAAGCGGCCGCCGGATTCGGTGATGTAGCTCAGAATGGCGCCGGCCGCGCCGGCGATGTTGCGCAAATGCTCGCGAATGAGTTCGGTGGCCTGGGCGGCATCGAAGGTATCGATGCCCAGCTCGATGTCGAACTGCCCCTCGATCCAGGGCAGCGCGCTCTCCTGCAGGGTCTGGAAGTAGCCGGGCAGGCGTTCGATCAGGTCGACCGTTTCGCGCACCAGAAGGGGCACGAGAATCAGCATCGCGACCACCAGGATCGAGATCACGACAAGAAACACCATCGACACCGCCACATCGCGCCGGACCTTCCAGCGCTCCAGGCGATTGACCACCGGGTCGGCCATGTAGGCCAGCAGTGCGCTGAGCAGAAAGGGGGTCAGCACCGGCGCCAGCAGCCAGACCAGCCAGCCGGTGATCAGCAGGGCGGCGGCGATCCAGAGCATTTGCGAGCGCGAGATTTCGGGGATCTGGAGGGGTTCCTCGCCGTTCCCGGCTGTGTTGTCGGTCATGGTTGCTTCAAGCGTGTAAAGGACCGCTGAATAGTCTCAGGATGCGAAGTGCACTGCAAGGTCCCTTAGGCGATGCGCTGCCGATGATCGGGGCCCGGCAGGTATAATCCCTGCCATTCGCCGAGCGCACTCACAGCGCGCCTTAAAACAGCCAACAGGATCGTCATGTCCATCGATATCAACGTCAATTCCGAAATCGGCCCCCTCGAGACCGTGATCATTCATTCTCCAGGGCAGGAAATGGAGAACATGACCCCGGACATGGCCGCTGAGGTGCTCTACGACGACATTCTCACGCTCGAGCTGGCCGATCGCGAGCATCGGCAACTCCGGGGCGTGCTGGGGCAGGTGGCCGATGTCGTCGAGTTCATCGACCTGCTGGTCGAGGTGCTGGGCGACGACAAGGTACGTCGGGCCCTGATGGAAGCGTTGGTCGATCTCTTCGATTGCCCGGAACTTTACGACGAGCTGGTCGAGATGCCGTCCAAGGCATTGGCGCACCAGTTGATCGAGGGCACCCCCAAGAAGGCCATCAGCCTGGAAAAGTACCTGAGCCCGTCGCGCTATGCCATCCCGCCGCTGCCCAACGCGTTCTTCACCCGTGACGCGGCCATGTGCGTCAATGACCGGGTGATCATCGGTTCCATGGCCTACCGGGCGCGCGTGGCCGAGGCATTGCTGCTCCGGGCGGTATTCAAGTATCACCCGCAGATCCATTCTGGCGGCTTTTACCTCGACGGCACCGACAACCGGGACAGCGACGTCACCCTGGAAGGCGGCGATCTGCTGATCCTGAGAAAGGACCTGGCCGTGATCGGCTACAGCGAGCGCACCTCGGCGGCCGGCATCGACCGGCTGATGCGTTCGATTGCCGCACAGGGGCCGATCCGCAATTTCGTGGTGGTCGAGATTCCCAAGACCCGGGCGACCATCCACCTGGACATGATCTTCACCATGGTCGACCACGACAAGTGCGTGGTCTACCCGCCGCTGATCACCGGCACGCATCGCTCGCGCGCGTTTGTGTGCACGTTCAATGGCGGGCCCGAGGCACGCATCAGCGAGTTCCGTGACGTGCTCGCGGCACTGGCCTCCCTGGGGCTGGACCTGGCACCGATCAACTGCGGCGGCGACGAATCCTTTCACCAGGAACGCGAGCAGTGGGCCAGCGGCGCCAATTTCTTCGCCTTCGGCCCCGGTCGCATCATCGGATACGACCACAACCGCTACACGGTCGAGGCG
>SKZJ01000063.1 GCA_007127425.1 Wenzhouxiangella sp. | reverse complement strand
CAGCGTGAACGAGACCGGCGCCCCCTGCAGGATCAGGTCATTGACACTCCAGTCGCGGTAGTGGAACGAGGGCCCGAAATCCAGCCGCGCAATCTGCCACATGTAACGCCCATACTGAAACACCAGGGGCTCGTCGAGATGATACTTGGCCGCGAGGTTGGCCTCGATCTCCGGCGGCAGGGCCCGCTCCGAGTCGAACGGCCCACCGGGCGCAATGCGAATCAGAAAAAACGCCACCGTAATCAGCAGAAACAGCGTAGGGATGGCGGAGGCGAGGCGGCGAAGGGAGTATCGAAGCATTACGCCGGCAACCTCAGACAGCCCGTATCGGAAGCACCAAATTCGAAGCACCAAATTCGACACAAATCCGAAAACCCAAGCACAAAAACCGTAACCGCACTAACAGTTTCCGCATTCCGTTTCGGATTTCGAATTTCGAGTTTCGAATTTCGCCCATTCATGCCTCTTCCTCCGCGGACTCCTCAGCGCCCTCTTCTGCCAGGGCCTCGCGGGTCCTCACCAGGTACATATAGCGCGTCAGGTGGTAGTCCATGATGTTTTCTTCCCAGCCCTGCAGGCGCGGGTCGATCAGGCGGCGGGTCATGTAGATGAACACCGGCAGCACGACCTGGTCTTCGAGCAGCATGCGCTCGGCCTCGACCATCAGGTTGCGGCGCCTGGCCGGGATGCGTTCGGACGCGATACGTTCTAGCAGGCGATCGTAGCGCGGGTTGTTGTAGCCGGCATCGTTGCGGCCGTGGCCCGAATGGAAAAGTTCGAGGAAGGTGAAGGCGTCCATGTAGTCACCGATCCAGCCGGCGCGAAAAGCCTGGGTCACGCGGCGCTGCGCGCGGTTTTGAAGGAACACCCGGAATTCCTCGTTGACCAGGCGCGTGCGCACGCCCAGCGTCTGCTTCCACATCGCGGCAATCGCGATGGCGATCTTGCGGTGGTTTTCCGACGTGTTGTAGCGCAACTCCACGGTCAATGGCTGCGACTCGGAGTAGCCGGCCTGGCGGTAGAGTCGGCGCGCCTCTTCCTCGCGCTCATCCTGCGTCCAGCCGGCGTATTCCGGCTCCGGCGGTTCGTAGCCCGGCAAACCCGGCGGCACCAGGTTGAACGTCGGCATCTCGCCGAAGCGGCTCACCCGCTCGGTGATGATCTGGCGATCGATGGCCAGGTTCAGCGCCTGCCGTAACGCCAGGTTGCCCTCGAACGGCTCACGGGTCAGGTTGAAGGAGAAAAAGTAGGTGCCGAACCAGGGCGAGATCTGCAGTGCCTCGTCCATGTTTTTCTTCAGCCAGGAAAACTGTGCCGACGGCACCTGGTAGGTCCAGTGCAGGTCACCGGCCCGAAAGCGGTTGAACTCCGTGTTCTCGTCCTCGAAGGGGTAGAACACGACTTCCTCGATAACGACATTGTCGGCATCGCGAAAATGCTCGTTCTTTTCCAGCACGATGCGCGAGCGCACCTGCCAGTCCACCAGGCGGTAGGCACCGTTGGATACCAGGTTGCCGGGACGCACATGGATCGAGCCGTGCTCTTCCAGTGAGGGGCGATAGACGGGGTGAGTGGTCGGATGGGTCAACAAGCCGAGAAAATAGGGGGTCGGATCGACCAACCGCACCTGGAACGTCGTATCGCTGAGCGCTTCCACCCCCAGCGCTTCCGGCTCCAGCTCGCCGGAGAAGATGGCTTCGGCGTTGACCACCGGCGCGAGCATGCGACCGTAGGCGGCACCGGTGGTCGGGTCGACCACGCGCCGCCAGGACCAGACGAAATCGTGGGCCGTGACCGGCTCGCCGTTGGACCAGCGGCCGTCGGGATCGAGGAAGAAGGTGTAGGTCAGGCCGTCACGGCTGATATCCCAGTGGATGGCCGCGCCCGGCACCACTCGCCCGTCCGGCGCGGTGGTCGTCAGTCCCTCGAACAGGTCGCGCAGGATATTGGCCGTGGGTACGCCCTCGGCCAGGTGCGGGTCCAGGGTCTGGGGCTCCTCGCCATTGCCGCGGTAGAGCACCTGCTCCTCGGCCAGCACTTCCGGCAAGGGCCGGCCATCCTCATCGAGCGTCACTTCAACCGGCACCGGCAACCGCGGCGTACTCGGGACTTCGCCGTCCGGATCCGGCGCGCCGCAGGCGGCGAGCACAAAGATCAGGAGCACGACAAGTGAACCGTGCCTCATTCGAGCAACCAGCGATGTAATCCGAGCGCTTGCATGGCGTTGTTTTCCGGGCCTTGGGCCGCAGGATAACCGGGGCAGACCGTCATGGTAATACAGCCCGGCGATCACCTGCTTGCCTATCGGTTGACACCGACCGGCAAAGCCGGCGATTCATCCCGTGATTGATCTTCATCATGCAACCTGGAGACAAAATGGCGATAATTGCGGTTCACTCCATCGGGCCCGAAGATCTTGAACCCGAATTCCATCCTTACCGACAAACGTGAGCTGACCGCCTGGCTCGAGTCAGGCTGCCGCCCCAAGGATCAGTGGCGCATCGGCACCGAGCACGAGAAGTTCGGGTTCTGTACCGAGTCACTCAAGCCGCTGCCCTACGAGGGCGAACGCAGTATTCGTGCGATGCTCGAAGGCATGGCCGACAAGTTCGGTTGGGAGGCGGTGCTCGAGGACGGCCTGCCGATCGCGCTGAAGAAAGACGGCTGCTCCATCACCCTGGAACCCGGTGGGCAGCTCGAGTTGTCCGGCGAATTGCTCGACAACCTGCACGAGACCTGCCGTGAGGTCAACACCCACCTCGCCGAGGTGCGGGCCGTGGCCGAACCGCTTGGCATCGGCTTTCTGGGCATGGGGTTTCACCCCACCGCCAGGCGCGAGGACATCGACTGGATGCCCAAGGCGCGCTACGTGATCATGCGCAACTACATGCCGAAGGTCGGCTCGCTCGGCCACGACATGATGAAGCGTACCTGCACGGTGCAGGTCAACCTGGATTTTTCCAGCGAGGCCGACATGGTGGACAAGTTCCGCGCCTCGCTGGCCCTGCAGCCGGTGGCCACCGCCCTGTTCGCCAATTCGCCCTTCGTCGAGGGCCGCCCCAGTGGTTTCTTGAGCTACCGCAGCCAGGTATGGACCGATACCGACCCGGATCGCACCGGCATGCTGCCCTGGGTGTTCGAGTCCGGCATGGGCTTCGAGCGGTACGTCGACTGGATGCTCGATGTGCCGATGTACTTCGTGCAGCGACAAGGGCGCATGATCGATGCCTCGGGCCAGTCGTTCCGCGATTTTCTCGCCGGCAAGCTACCGGCCCTGCCCGGCGAGCAGCCGCGCCTGTCGGACTGGGAAGACCATCTCACCACGGCCTTTCCGGAGGTAAGACTGAAACGCTTTCTGGAGATGCGCGGCGCCGACGGCGGCCCCTGGCGGCGGCTGTGTGCGTTGCCGGCCTTCTGGGTCGGGCTGCTCTACGACCAGGCCAACCTGGATGCCTGCATTGACATGACCCACGAATGGTCGCTGGAAGAACGCCAGCGCCTGCGAGAGGATGTTGCGCGCGTCGGCCTGAAAGCCGAGATTCGCGGGCGGACGGTACACGAGCTGGCGCGGGAGCTGCTCGATCTGGCCCACCAGGGCCTGGCCCGCCGTGCACGCTTCAACCCCGGCGGCGATCACGAGGGCGGCTTCCTCAACCCATTGCAGAAAATCGTCGACCGCGGCACCACCCCGGCCGAGGTCAAGCTCGAGCGCTATCACGGCGAATGGGGCGAGGATCTGGCGGAGTTGTTCCGGAAGTCTGCTTATTGACAGGTGAAAGGTAAAAAGGTGAAAGGTGAAAGGGCTGGGAGCCTGGAACCTTTCGCCTTTTACCTTTCACCTTTTACTTTCCTACCTTTCACCGACCTCCGTCCATTCCCCCGGCCGCAGTTTCCCCAGCTCATAGTCACCGACGCGGACGCGGATCAGGCGCAGGGTCGGGAGGCCGACGGCGGCGGTCATGCGGCGGACCTGGCGGTTGCGGCCTTCGGTGATGGTGATTTCCAGCCAGGCGGTGGGCCGGCCCTTGCGCGGGTTGACCGGCGGCTGTCGCGACCATAGCCAGCCCGGCGCCCTGGCCAGCAGATCGACTTCTGCGGGAAGGGTGGGACCGTCCTTGAGGGTGAGACCACGGCGCAGGCGTTCGATGGCCGGAACATCGGGACGTCCCTCAACCTGTGCAAGGTAGGTCTTGGGGGTGCGGTTGTCCGGGTCGATCAGGCGGGATTTCAGCCGGCCGTCGTCGGTGAGCACCATCAGCCCTTCGCTGTCGAAATCCAGGCGGCCGGCAGCGTAAACGCCCGGACGGTCGATATGATCGGCCAGCGTGGGACGTCCCTCGCGATCGGTGAACTGAGACAGCACCCGGAAGGGCTTGTTGAACAGCACGACCGCCACGTCCCGGCCTCAGTACGGCAGCGGAAAGTCGGCGTCGACTGCCAACAGCCAATTCCGGAAGTCGGTCTTGATCCGGGTCAGGGCGGCCGGATCGTGACCGCCGAAACGCAATTCGACCTTGTCGTCATCGACCGACACCCGCATCAGGCCCCAGCGGTCGGGGTAGTCGACTCTAACGCCATCGATAGTGGTCACCTGTGCATCGCCGAAGTCGGTTTCCGCCAGCAGGCGCTCGAGCACTCGATGGCCGGATCGAGCGTCGATGGCAACCGGCAAAACACCGGTCGTACGGGCTTCGGGCAACTCGTTCAGCCGCTCCCGGACACTGTGTCGCCCATCGGTGAAAAGCTCAAGCAGCCGCACGGCGGCGCATATGGCATCCCCAAACGGATACCAGCGCCGGGACACAATGATCTGCCCGTCCATGCCGCCGCCCAGCACGGCATCCTCGTCCACCATGGCCCGCGCCACGGGAACACTGCCGGCCGGCGCGAACACGGCACGTCCGCCGGCTTCCTCGACCACCTGGTCGAGACGGGCCGAGCAGCGCATATCCATCACCACCGCAGCCCCCGGTTCATTCGCTAGCACGGCTTGTGCGAGCAGCATCAAGACCTGGTCGGCACCCACCACTTCACTGTCATCGGCGACCAGGGCCAGGCAATCGCCGTCGCCGTCGAAAGCAATCCCCAAGTCGGCGCGGAAGTTGCGCACGCACAGGCGCAGGTCCTCCAGGCACTCGGGATCGGTCGGATCGGCCCGGTGGTTGGGGAAACTGCCGTCGACATCGCAGTAGAGCGGAATGAGGTCGATTTCAAGCGACTCGAACAGGGCCGGAACGATGTTGCCGGCAATGCCGTTGCCGCAGTCGACCACGACCTTGAGGGGGCGCTTGAGTTCAACGGTGTCGGCCAGTGCCGTCGCGTAGGCTCGCGCGGCGTTCTCCTGGACATAACCGCCGTCGCCTTCGGCAAACTGGCCGCTGATCGCGATACCAGCCACCTGGAGCAACTGCTCGCGCCCGAGCATGCGCCCGTCCAGCATCACCTGCAGGCCGTTTTCGGACGGACCGTGGTGCGAGGCGCTGACCATCACGCCGCAGCCATCGGCCATTTCAATGGCCGCATACCACAGCGCCGGTGCCGGAACCGAACCGGCCTCGATCACGTCGATTCCCGCATTGCGCAGGCCCCGAATCACGGCCGACATCAAAAGGGGTCCGCTGACTCGCCCGTCACGGCCAACGGCAACCGTTTTGTATCCCTGACCGATCGCCATCGTGCCGATCGCCCGACCGAGTTCCGTCACGCGTTGCGCATCGAGCGTGTCATCGACGACCCCCCGGATCCTATCGGTCTTGAACAAGGTTGGCGAGAACAGGTCGCTGCTCTCTACGGCAGCGAGCAGCCGGTCTTTCTCGTTCGGCTCGTCCCGCTCAGGCTCCGGCTCCGGCTCCGGTTCAGCAGCGGGGCCGGCATCGGTTTCCGAATCGGTCGATGCCAACGGCTCCATCTCCAGCAGGTCGTCGGGCGCCTGGTCGGGTGAATCGGCCGTCGCCTCCGGTTCGAGTGCCGGTGTCAGACCTTCATCCTCCTCCGGTGCTTCATCGGGCAGCTCCGGCTCCGGCTTTCGATCACTTTCGCTTTCATCGTCCATGGCCGTGCTGACATCCAACAGCGACAGCTCTTCCTCGGCAGCAGGCTCGGGCAGTGTCTCTTCAGACACTGGCCCGGATTCGTCCGGGTCAGACAGGAAATCCAGTCCATCCTCGTTCTCGGGAAGGTCGAAACCCGGATCATCGGAGGTGCTTTCCTCCTCGGCAGGGGGCTCCGGGACGGCCTCCGTTTCGCCTGCCTCATCGATCTGCGACAGGATCTCGTCGAGATCGGGCACGTCCAGCTCCAGTCCACCATCGGAAGGCGCTGCCGGAACTTTCTCGGCTGGCGGCTCGTCGGACAGGCTTTCCTGTTCGTCCGGCCTGTCAGGCTTCGCGGTTTCAGCCGGCTTGCGGCCGGCGGGCTTTTCACTGTCGCCGAACGGCAGGTCCTTTGGGCCGCCTCCTTCATCGAGCAACCAGTCGGGCAGGTCGGGCTTTGGTTCGCTCGATTCGGGTGGCGTCGCGGCCACCGGCGGCGGTGGGGGGGACGGCTTGTCCGCAGGCGGCGCGGCAGCGGGAGGTGCTACGGGCGAACGCGCCGGTGCCGGCGGCTCGAGCATCTTCGCGACCTTGCCGGATCGAATCACAAAACCGAGGATGGCAAAGATCAGTCCGACGACGATCAGCATCCCCGATTGCTCCGGCGACAGGGCACGCTGCGCCGGCGGCACACCCCATTCGACAAACAATGCGCTTCCATCGACGATTTGCCGACCGGCAGGGGACACATCGGCAGACAAATCGGCCGGCCGGCTCCTGACGACTCTCGAACCCTGTACCAGCCGCACCCAGGCATCCTGCTCGGGAGAGGTCATTTCACGGGCGACCCGCTCGACAGGCACCCGCACCAGCATAATGGCCGCGACCTCATCGGCTTCGTCGTATACGGCCGTGGTGAACGCCAGGTGCTCATTGGCTGTCCCCTCGTGGCGCACGCGCGCGTTCGCCGCGTCCCGGCGGCGCGCTTCGACCAGCATCTGTACCGCGGCAAAGTCGGGGTCCGGGTAGCTACCCACCTCGATATCTTCGACCCGCGGCGGAAAGACTCTCACATCGACCAGATCGGTCAGGCCGCGCTCGACCAGGGCTGCGGAGACCGATTCAGTCTGTTCAGGCGCATCCTCCGGCACCCGCCTGGCAGCCGCGACGACCGAATCATGTCGCAACTCGCGCTTGATGTCGGCGATCACTCCCGCCATGGCGGCCGCATCCTGCTGGGCCACCGCTCGACCGGCATCCTGATCGGCCGGACTCATCATGCCCAGCGCCAGGAAGGCCAGTCCTGCCAGCATCAACAACGCGCCGATGACCAGGCCGGCCATGCCGACGGCCGGAAGCTTCGCTGCCAGCCCCTGTTTCGGTTCCCGTCGAGCCTTTCCGTTCATGGTCAATGTGTTCCCGTATGCCCGATGCCGCCGTCGGCCCGCTCGGTCGCTTCGAACGCCTCGACTACATCGAGCCGAACCTGGACGACCGGGACGATCACCAGTTGGCAGACCCGCTGACCCGGCTCGATGACGATGGTCGACCTGGAGCGATTCCAGCACGAGATCTTGACCTCCCCCTGGTAGTCGCTGTCGATCAAACCGACCAGGTTGCCCAGCACCAGCCCCTGCTTGTGGCCCAGTCCCGAGCGCGGCAGCAGGACGGCGGCCAGCGATGAATCATCGAGATGAATGGCCAGCCCGGAAGGAATCAGGGCCGTATCACCCGGCGCCAGCTCCATCGTCGAATCAATACAGGCCCGCAGGTCCATGCCGGCCGAGCCGTCGGTTGCATACTCGGGTAACGGCCAGTCGCTACCCAGCCGCTGATCGAGCACTCTGACTTTCAAGTCCCTCATGTCTTCTTCCCGTTTTGTTCCGGCCGCATCTGTTCGGCAATGATGGTGACCAGGTCCCGGGCCAGGTCCCGCTTGGAACGGCTGCCGAGGTCCCAGTGACGATCGGCACCGAACACTTCCAGTGTATTGTCCTCGGTGTCGAATCCGCACGCCCGGCCGACCCGGTTGGCGGCAATCAGGTCGGCGTTCTTGGACTTCAGCTTGCCGCGCGCAGCCTGTTCCAGATCACGCGTTTCGGCGGCAAAGCCGACCACAAATGGCTTTGGCCGGCGCCTGGCGACAGTGGCGAGGATATCGGGATTCTCCACCAGTTGCAGGGTCAGCGGCTGCCCGGATTTCTTGATCTTGTCGCCGGCGATGCGCTCGGGACGATAATCGGCCACCGCCGCCACCCCGACGAAGCCATCGGCCGCTTCCATATGCGCGGTCACTGCATCGAGCATCTCTTCGGCGGTGGTCACGTCGACACGGTTGACACCGGCCGGCGTCGACAGCTTCACCGGCCCGGCCACCAGGTCGACCCGCGCGCCGGCCGCTGCCAACGCTTCGGCCACGGCAAATCCCATTCTTCCCGAAGACCGGTTTCCCAGAAAGCGGACCGGGTCGATCGGCTCGTGGGTCGGTCCGGCCGTGACCACGAAGCGCAACCCGGCCAGGACCGGGTCGCCGCCACCGAGTTCGGCGACGATCTCGTCGGGTTCCAGCATGCGCCCCGCGCCCTGTTCACCGCAAGCCTGGTCGCCGGTGCCCGGCCCCAGCAGGTGCACACCGCGAGCCTCCAGCACCCGGCAGTTCTCGCGCACGGCATCGGCTTGCCACATCACCCGGTTCATCGCCGGTGCCAGCCAGATGCGCGCCTCACTCGCCAGTGCCACGGTGGACAGCAAGTCATCGGCAAACCCATGGGCGAGGCGAGCGATCGCCTGGGCCGTGGCCGGGGCGATCAGCAGGTCGTCGGCCCAGCGTGCCAGCTCGATATGCCCCATGCCGGCCTCGGCTTGCGGGTCGAGCAGGTGGGTCCGCACCCGGTGCCCGCTGACCGCCTGCAGCGTCAGCGGCGTGATGAATGCTTCGGCGCCGGCGCTCATGACCACGCGCACCTCGGCGCCTGCCTCCCGCAGACGGCGCACCAGTTCCGGCGTCTTGTAGGCGGCGATGCCGCCGGTCACGCCAAGCAGGATCTTTCTACCGTTCAGAGTCATGCCTCATGCGCTCTTAAAAAGCCATTTTCCTACATACAGGCGGGCGATCTGCCTGATGTAGCCATCCTCCCCCGGCACACAGAATAACGGTTCGTCCCACCAAGGTGAACGTTTCAATGCGAATCGCTGACTGGCCACAGACCGAACGCCCGCGTGAACGCCTGCTCGAACACGGCCCGACGGGCCTGAGCGATGCCGAACTGCTGGCCATCCTCCTGCGTACCGGCTCGAAGGGTCGCTCCGCGCTGGATCTCGCCCGGTTGCTGATCAATGGCCACGGCGGACTGCGCGGATTGCTGGAAGCCGACCGCGACACACTGTGCCGCATGCCCGGCCTGGGGCCGGCCAAGTACGCCCAGCTACAGGCGGCGCTGGAACTGGCACGACGCCACCTGCGCGAGTCGTTGTGTCGGGGCGAGCCCCTGACCAGCCCGCAAGCCACACGCGAATACCTGCGTGCGGCCCTGAGAGATCGCCCGCACGAGGTCTTCTGCGCCCTGCACCTGGATACGCGCCACCGCGTCATCGCATTCGACGAGTTGTTCAACGGCACCATCGACTCGGCCCACGTCCATCCCCGGGTGGTGGTCGAAAAGGCCCTGGCCCGGCGCGCCGCCGCCCTGATCGTTGCCCACAACCATCCCTCCGGCATCGCCGAACCCAGCCAGGCCGACCTCGCCATCACCCGCCGCCTCAGAGACGCCCTCGGCCTGGTCGACATCCGGCTGCTCGATCACTTCATCGTCGGCGACGCGGAAGTGGTGAGTTTGGCGGAGCGGGGCTTGGTCTGAGGCGCCTGCGGCGCCGGTGAAAGGTGAAAGGTGAAAGGTGAAAGGAAAGAGGTGAGAGGATGAGAGGTGGAAGTAGTGGTTCGCAGCCGGGGCATTTTCGGCTTGAGGTCTGGAAAGACGCAATTGCACTGGCGGGTGACATTTTCAGAGAAGCGCGCGCATTTCCTCGCCAGGCGCAGTTCAGTCTTGGACTGCAGATGCAGCGATCTGCCGTGAGCGTGCCCAGCAATATCGCTGAGGGAGCGGCTAGAGGCACTAAAGCGGAATTTATTCGTTTTCTCAAGATCTCGAGAGCTTCGTTGATGGAGCTCGACACCCAGATCAGGATTGCAAACGACCTGAAGCTAGTCAGCCAAACAGATGACCTTCTCGAACGAATTCGAGTCCTGAACGCCAGGCTAAACGCCCTGATTCGCTCCAGAATCACCCCCTGAACTCAGCCCTTCAACCTATTCCCTTTCACCTTTCACCTTTCACCTTTTACTTTTCCCCAAACGCAAAACGCCGAACCCTTAAGGTCCGGCGTCAACGCGATCGAGCGGCAGCGAGCCTTCGGCTGGCTACTTGATCTTGCCTTCCTTGTACATCACATGCTTGCGCACGACCGGATCGTACTTTTTCATTTCCAGCTTGTGCGGGGTGTTTTTCTTGTTCTTGTCGGTGGTGTAGAAGTGGCCGGTGCCGGCACTGGACACCATGCGGATCTTGTCACGAGCGCTGTTCGCCATGATGCTTCTCCTTAAATCCGTTCGCCGCGGGCACGCAGGTCGGCCAGGACCTTGTCGATGCCGTTCTTGTCGATGATGCGCAGTCCCTTGGTGGACAGGCGCAGCTTCACCCAGCGGTTCTCACTCTCAACCCAGAAGCGGTGGCTGTGCAAATTCGGCAGCGAGCGCTTCTTGGTCCTGTTGTTGGCGTGGGACACGTTATTTCCGACCAGCGGACGTTTGCCGGTCACCTGACAGACTCGGGACATGACTGCTTTCCTGGATAAATCGAATCGAGCGCGCCTTTATACCCCAACCCGCTTCGCTTTTCAAGCAAAACAGCTCCCGGATCCACGCCGCCGGGCTGGTGAACGTTGGCAGCTATGCTATATTCGGGCCGCGAACGTTTCGTTCCAAACCGAACCAAGAACAGGAGAACCCCATGATTCGCATGTCCGGAAAAGTGCTGTGTACCGCCCTGCTGGGGCTCTGCCTGCTGCCGCTGGTGTCATTCAGCGCCCACGCAGACATCATCTCCACTCAAGAAGCGGTCGCGATGGAATCGGGCCAGTCACTGGCCCAGGTCGACGCCTGGCTGCAGCGCGACGATGTCGTCTCCGAGCTGGCCGCGCTGGGCGTCGATCCCGACCTGGCTCGCATCCGCGCCGAGGCGCTGAGCCCGGCCGAGCTGGACGAGCTGGCCAATCGCATCGACCAACAGCCGGCCGGCGCTGGCGTGATCGAGGTGCTGGGCATCACCTTCCTGGTGCTGATCATCCTCGAGATCGTGGGTGTGACCAATATCTTCAATCGCTAGGCCAGGGAACCAGTGAAAATGAAGCCCGGAACGAGCCGCCCAGAGCGGCTCGTTCTACTTTGCATGACCGCAATCCTGCTCTCCGGCTGCGCCGGACTTCGCCTGGCCGACGAAACCTCCGACCTGCCACCGGTGGTCAACCTGGCGTCCGTTCCGTTCCACCCACAGACCGAGTTCCACTGCGGCCCGGCTGCCCTGGCTACCGTACTCGAACACACCGGCCTGGACGTGACGCCCGACGAGCTCGCCGAGCGGGTCTACACACCCGGCCTGCGCGGCAGCCTGCAGGCGGAGATGACGGCCACCGCTCGCAGCAAGGGCCGGCTGGCCTACCGGTTGCCGGGCGAACCCCGTGCGGTCCTTGCCGAAGTCGCCGCCGGTCGTCCCGTGCTGGTGCTGGAAAATCTGGGCCTGGAATCACGCCCCTACTGGCATTACGCCGTGGTGGTCGGCTACGACCGCCGCGACAACGTCATGCTGCTGCGTTCGGGCGAAGAACGCGAACAACGGGTTCCCGCGGGTCGCTGGCTACGACGCTGGGACCGTGCCGGGCGCTGGGCCCTGCTCCTGCTCGAGCCCGGTCAGTGGCCGGTCGACCCGGAACCGGAGCGCTGGATCACCGCGGCCGCCGACTTCGAAACGGTTGCGGGCAACACCGATGCAGTACGGGTCTGGGAGCAGACTCTGGAGCGCTGGCCGGAAGCGCCGCTGGCGTGGCTGGGCCTGGGAAATAGCGAATTTTCCCGTGCCAACTACGAGGTCGCCGCGCAGGCCTACCGCCGCCTGCTGGCGATCGAACCCGACCACACCAGTGGCCGCTACAACCTGGCCGCCACGCTCTTGCGCCGCGACCGGCCATGCGAGGCCCTGGAACTGCTGGAGACATTGACTGCGCATGAAGCAGTCGGCCAACGGGCCCGCGAACAGCGCGAGTCTGCTGCACAGGCTTGCGGCACGCACTGACCGGCCCTTCGTCCGGCACGCCACGGCACTCCGGCTATCCGGGGTTCCGGGCCAGGTTCAGCGACAGAATCGCTGCCGTGCCCATTCGCGAATCATGCGTTCTTCGTGATCCAGAGCACGTCGGGACGTGAGCCGAACCCCGCGGTCGAGATAATTCATGTCCGTGACCCATTCACGACCCTCGTCGATCACCTGGCCGTCGACGTCGAGATGTTCGTATTCCAGCTTGATTCGCGGGAAGTCGATATTGCGCAAAACGCGGACCCCGTCGGGCCGGTGCCACCATTCGAAGCGCCCGGCCAGATCGACATCGAGCACGCGAATCTCCATCCGTTCGCCTTCGGCCAGGCAGCGGCCGACTTCCGTGGTCAGGAAACCCTCGATGCTGTTGAGGTTGCGCTCCTCGTCGCGCCGCCTGTCGCCGGCGTCCAGGTAACGATCAGCTTCGGCAAACTCCACCGTCACCGGGTCGTCGGCTTCGGCCAGGACAGCCCACGGCAGGGCAAGAAATACGATGAGCAATACAATTCGGTTTTGCATGTTCGCCTCCTTGGTCAATCCGCGCTCCCCCGGCCCCAATGTGAGGCCAGGGCACCAATTGCCTACCCGATTTGACCACAAAAGGGTCGGTTCGATCACGCACCCAATGGAAACCGCCGGCCCAGACCGTCTCAGTTGGCCGAAACGGGGCGCCGGGTTCGATGGCTTTCAAATCGGGCCCAGACGCCGTCTTCACCGTCCCAGCGGCCACGGGTGGCCCCCTTGGTGTACTCGGTGGCGCGCTGTTCGAAGAAGTTGGCAAACTCGACCCCGTTGAGAATTTCCTGTAGCCAGGGCAGCGGGTGGTCCATCAGGGGGCGGTAGCCGCCGTCGGCCTGTTCGAAGCAGCCGAATACCGTCGGCAACTTGAGCTGGGCCAGGCGCCAGTCGGCGATATAGCGCACGTAGGACTTGATGTCGCCCGCACACATGCCTTCGATGTCGCCAAGGCCGAAGGCGAGGTCGACGAAATTCTCTTCCAGCCGGACCATGGTCCTGGCCACATCGATGATGTCATCGCGCACCGCTGGGGTCATGGCACCGGTTTCGCGATTCCACTCGTGGAACAGGCGAATGACCCCTTCGCAGTGCAGCGACTCGTCGCGCACCGACCAGCTCACGATCTGGCCCATGCCCTTCATCTTGTTAAAGCGCGGGAAGTTCAGGAGCATGGCGAAGCTGGCGAACAGGCTCATGCCCTCGGTAAACGCCCCGAACATGGCCAGGGTGCGCGAGACATCGGCCACCGTATCGACGCCGAAAGTCTGCATGTAGTCGGCCTTGGCCTTCATTTCCCGGTAGTCGCGGAAGGCCTCGAACTCGGTGGCCGGCATGCCCAGGGTCTTCAGCAACAGGGCGTAGGCGTCGATGTGGACGGTTTCCATGTTGGTGAAGGCGGCCATCATCATCTGGATCTCCAGCGGCTGGAAGATCGGGATGTAGCGCTTCATGTAGTTGTCCGACACTTCCACATCCGACTGGGTGAAAAAACGAAAGACCTGGGTCAGCAGGGCGCGCTCGGCCTCGCTCAGGCGATCGCCGGCCCAGTCCTTGATGTCGTCGCCCAGCGGCACTTCCTCGCCCATCCAGTGGGTCTGCTGCTGGCGCTTCCAGAATTCGTACGCCCAGCCGTAGCGCTCCACGTCGTAGGTACCGGTGGAATCGAGCAGGCCGACGCGGCCCTTTCCGATCAGCTCGCGCGGATTGGTATCCAGATCGATCACTGACATGCCAGGCACTCCTCGTAGTCGGTCGGCTGGTTGTCTTTCGAGGCATGCTCGGCCGCATCGAGCTGGCCGGCGAATCCGGCCCGCTGGATGGCCTTGGAGCGGCAGTAGTACAGGCTCTTGATGCCGCGTTGCCAGGCGGAGTAGTGCAGCATGTGCAGGTCCCACTTGTCGATATCGCCGGGAAGGAACAGGTTGAGCGACTGGCTCTGGCAGATCATCGGCGCGCGGTCGGCCGCCAGCTCGATCACCCAGCGCTGGTCGATCTCGAAGGCGGTGCGGAAAGTGGCCTTCTCGTGCTCGTCCAGGCAATCCAGGTGCTGGACCGAGCCTTCGTGCTCGAGGATGGTGGACCAGGTTGCGGCATCGTCACGCCCGCGCTCGGCCAGCAGCCCCTGCAGGTGCCGGTTACGTACGGTGAACGAGCCCGACAGGGTCTTGTGGGTGTAGATATTGGCCGGGATCGGCTCGATGCAGGCACTGACGCCGCCGCAGATGATCGAGATCGAGGCCGTCGGCGCAATCGCCAGCTTGTGGCTGAAGCGCTCTTTCGACCCGCCACGCAAGGCGTCCGGGCAGGGCCCACGCTCTTCGGCCAGCGATTTCGAAGCCGAGTCCATCGATGAGCGGATATGCCTGAAGATCTTCAGGTTCCAGGACTTGGCCAGGGCCGACTCCATCGGAATGCCCTGGCCCTGCAGAAATGAATGAAAGCCCATCACCCCCAAACCGATGGAGCGCTCATTCAGGGCCGAGTAGCGGGCCCGCTTCATGCCCTCGGGTGCCGCCTCGATAAAGTAGGTCAGCACATTATCGAGGAAGCGGGCCACATCCTCGATGAAATCCGGCTGATCGTGCCACTCATCCCAAGTCTCGATGTTGAGCGAGGACAGGCAGCACACGGCGGTGCGTTCGTTGCCGTCGGCGTCGAGACCGGTCGGCAGGGTGATCTCGGAACACAGGTTGGAGGTCGACACCTTCAGGCCGAGCTTCTTCTGGTGTTCGGCCATGTCGCGATTGACGGTGTCGATGAACAGCAGGTACGGCTCACCGGTCTGCAGGCGGGTCTCGAGGATCCGCTGCCAGAGCGAGCGCGCATCGACCCGCCGCAGCACCTCGCCGGTCTTGGGGCTTTTCAGGCCGAAATCGGTGCCATCCGTGACCGCCTGCATGAACTCGTCGGTGATGTTGATGCCGTGGTGCAGGTTGAGTGCCTTGCGGTTGAAGTCGCCTGAGGGCTTGCGGATCTCGAGGAATTCCTCGATTTCCGGGTGGTGCACATCGAGGTAGACGGCGGCCGAGCCGCGCCTGAGCGATCCTTGGGAGATGGCCAGGGTCAGGCCATCCATCACGTGGACGAAGGGCATGATGCCCGAGGTCTGGCCCGAGCCCTTGACCTGCTCGCCGATGGAGCGAACCTGGCCCCAGTAGGTGCCGATACCACCACCCTGGGAGGCCAGCCAGACATTCTCGTTCCAGGTATCGACGATGCCGTCGAGCGAATCGGGCACGGAATTCAGGAAGCAGGAAATCGGCAAGCCGCGCGTGGTACCGCCATTGGACAGGATCGGCGTGGCCGGCATGAACCACAGCTGCGACATGGCGTCGTAAAGTCGCTGCGCATGTTCGACGTCATCGGCAAACGCGCAGGCCACGCGGGCGAACATGTCTTGAGGCTCCTCGCCCTCGAGCAAGTAGCGGTCTTTCAGTGTCTGCAGGCCGAAGACGGTCAGCAGGGCATCGCGCGAGCGGTCGAGACTCAGCTCGGCCGGGCTGGGACGGGGCCCCAGCGGCGCCGGCACGGGAGCGCGGCGGGCTGCCGGCGGAGTTGAAGTGGGTTGAGCGTCGGTGTTGAGTTTATGAGCCAGCTGATCCATGCGCTTGGTTCTCCGTTGTTATCGGCCAACGAAGGCGGGGTCAGCCATCAACGGGAAGGGGAGCCGTACGGCACGCCTGGGCCGTCGTCCACTTGCCGCCGGGAAATCCCGCCCGGGAAAAGTCGTTTTGCTCACGGCAGGCTTCCTGGCTTGCGGCTCAAGCACCTTTCAGCCGACCTTCCCGGCGAGTATCGCCAGTGGCTCCAGACTGTCTGAAAGGCTTGCCGCCTACAGTTGCGGGAACAGCTTCGGAGTTGGCACAACGCGCCGCACCGAATTCCCTCTTAGCCCCACATATTGTGTGTTTTGGGCACCGTGACGACAATATCTTGGTGCAACAGGGCCATCAGGTCAAGTCCGAGTTCCGTCACTCGCCGGCGCATTCCGCCCCTCGGGCCGCACCGGCAACAGGCTCAACAGCCGATGCGTGAGCCACCAGATGAAGGTCAGTGCGAGCATCAATACGGCAATCCAGGGCCATCCGGCGACCTGCTCTTGTGCATGCCAGGGCGAGCGCAGCACCCAGTTGACGTTTTCGTCGGGTGCGACCACCCAGCGGGTGAACAAGACCACGAACCAGCCGATAGGCAGCCACCAGCGAAAGGCCGTGGGATCGTAGCCCAGCCGCCACACCATCCACAGCAACGCGAACGGCAGGACCAGGTGATGCAGCGACAGCGCACGCAGGTACAGCGCGATATCGGCGTCGAACATGTAGCCCACACCGCCGAGCGGCGGATGACCGCCCAGCATCAACCCGACAAGAAAGTCGAAAATCCAGCCCAGCTCCAGCAGGCCGACGGCGATGAGCAACATGCTCGCCAGTCGCTGCGAGCCGCTCCAGGCGGCCACCAGCCCGCCGAGGACGGCGATATTGGAAAACCAGAGGAAATTGACCGGGGGAAGCTCTACGATGTAGACCGGCAGCCACACCGCCACGAACACTGACCAGGCAATAGCAAGGCGACGCGGCAGGGCGGCGCTCACGAAATCTCCTGTTCAGCCATCGCCCCGCCCGAGGGGCGGGGACGGGGCAGGGCAGCGGGACAGAAAACGCAACGAGGCCTCCGGCAAGTCGGCCGCCTCAGCGGCCCAGTTCGGTCGGCAGCGGCGGCGGCTCGCGCGGGATGTCGTCGCTGTAGGTCTCGAGCATCTCCAGGATCTCGCGAACGGCACGGTCGAGCTGCGAGTCGCGGCCTTCGTTGGTCGCCACCGGATCGAGCTCGACCTCAATGTCCGGCGCGACGCCTTCGTTCTCGACCGACCAGTTGTTGTCGACATCGACAAAGCGGAAATGCGGCACGGTCATCACGCCGCCGTCGACGAACGGCGGGTTGGCGAAAATGCCGATCAGGCCGCCCCAGGTCCGGGTGCCGAGCAACGGGCCGATCTCCAGCTCACGGAATGCATAGGGCAGGTAGTCGCCACCCGAGCCGGCGTCCTGGTCGATCATCATGATCTTGGGACCATGCAGGGCGGCCATGGGCGTGGTCGCCATCAGGCCTTCGCGATAGACCCAGTTCGACAGGTGGGGGCGGCTCAACACCTCGACGATGTAGTTGGCCGCCTGGCCACCGCCGTTGGCGCGCTCGTCGATGATCAGCGCCTCCTTGTCGAGCTGGGCATGGAACATGCGGTTAAAAAAGGTGTACCCCGGCCCGGCGGTGTTGGGCAGGTAGATGTAACCGACCCGGCCGTCGGTGGCCTCGGACACGGCACGGCGATTGTCCTCGACCCAGCCCCACAAGCGCATGCCGTACTCGGAGTCGACCGGCTCGACAATGATGTCGCGTGAATTACGGCCGTCGGCGCGCGGGCCGACGGTGAGCACCACCTGCTGGTCGACGGTGTCCTGCAGCCTGGCGAACAGGTTGTCGTCCGCACCCAGGTTGCGGCCGTTGACGGCCAGGATGTACTCGCCCTCGCGTGCGGCGTTGCCGGGGGCAGCCAGCGGGCTGTCGATGAACGGGTTCCACGACTCGCCGGTGTAAATGCGGTCAATGCGCCAGCGATCGTTGTCGATGCTGAAGTTCGCACCCAGCAATCCGCCGGACGGGCCGTTGGGGCGATGCACGTCACCACCGCCGACACGGTTATGACCGGCATGCAACTCGGCAATCATCTCGGCCATCAGGTCATTGAGGTCTTCGCGCCGACCGACATGATCGAGCAGCGGGCGATATTGTTCGTAGATCGCTTCCCAGTCCAGCCCGTGCAGGTTCTCGGCATAGAAGTAATCCCGCTGGAAACGCCAGCCCTCATCGAAGATCTGCGCCCACTCGGCGCGCGGGTCGATATGCATGCGCAAACCCGTCAGGTCGAGACTGCTCAGGTCGAGCGAGGGCTTGGCCTCGGCGACCGCGAGCTGACCGTTGTCGCGCCGGATCAACACGTGCGAGCCGCTGGCGCTCATGTCATACGCTTGCAGCCCGCTGACCACCTCGCCGTCTTCACGTTCGTCGAAATCGAAGCGCCGCAGGCTGTGGTACTTGGCCACCGACTCGCCCGGCGGCTCCACGGTCGCGCCGGGCTGGGCGCGCTGCATCCAGAACAGGCTGCCGTCGGAGGCCACGGTCAGGTCGCCGTGATTGCCCTTTTCAACCGGCAGGGCCACCTTGCGGGCAAACAGGCCGTCGAAATCGATGCGGACCTCGACATCCTCATCGTTGTTGTCATTGCCGTTGCCATTGT
>SKZJ01000229.1 GCA_007127425.1 Wenzhouxiangella sp. | reverse complement strand
TTCTTCTTGGAGGCCTTCTTCTTGGAAGCCTTCTTCTTGGAAGCCTTCTTCTTGGAGGCCTTCTTCTTGGAGGCCTTCTTCTTGGAAGCCTTCTTCTTGGAGGCCTTCTTCATCGGAGCGGCAGGAACTGCCGGATCTTCCTTTGCCGTCGACGCCTCGCCCCTCGGCGCACCCGAAGCGGGTGTTCCCGAAGCACTCCCCGCATCCGGTGTCTGTTGTTCCAGTTTTGCTTCTTCGCTCGTTTGCATGACGCTGACCTCCTTGGGTCCGATCAAATAGTCATCTTCTTACAGGTTGGCACGACGAGAGCGTCAATATCGAACAGATGCGATGCACTCCCTCGCGGCTCCTACTACTCTGCCATACTTCATGTGTTCATAAAAGCCCTTAATATCAAGACACAAACATCGTGACTCAACTGGAATTCTTCGACGAATCCGTGAGCCGATCTCTGGAAATCTCGGAAAAGGGATCGAGCCATTTCATGAACAACCCGGGAAAGGCAAGCCGCACGATATGCGCAGCGAGAATGACCGCACCGCACCCCATCAATTGGACCGCTTCAGGAATGAACGCAAAGGCGTAGAATAACGCCCGATCAAGTGATACCGCCGGGTCCGGCCCGGCATCAGAGACAGCAGAGAGAACCCCTTGCCTACATCCACACCCCTTCATGAAAACCTGGTTCCGTGCGGACTCCTGCGCCGACTGGCATCGATGATCTATGACGGTTTGTTGCTTGTCGCTCTGTGGATGATTGCCACCGCACTCGTCATCATCCCCACCGGTCAAGAGATCGAACCGGGTGCGGCGATCTTCCAGCTATACCTGCTGGCCGTCGCCTGGATTTACCTCGCGTTGTGTTGGCGCCTTGGCGGGCAGACGCTGGGCATGAAGGCCTGGCGCATACGCATCGTCGGCAATGAATGTCCGATCAGCTGGGGGGCAACCTTGATTCGATTTGTTGTGGCGTTGGCGTCACTGCTATGTTTCGGCCTCGGTCTGCTATGGGCATTGCTCCATCCCCGGAGCGCCACCTGGCATGATCTTGCTTCGAATACTTTCCTGATGGTCCAACCGAAAAAGCGGGTCACAGACGCCGCAGCATGATCACACCGAGCATGCCGATGACCAGTGACGGCATCAGCGCTGAAAGCCACAGCGGACCGGGCATCAGCATTCCCATGCCTTGGGCCAGCCGGCTGAACACGAAGAAGGCCAGCCCGAGAGTGACGCCGAAGAACAGGTTGATACCGCGACTCGAGTGACGCCCGCCGCGAAACGCGAACGGCAGACTCACCAGGATCATCGCCAGAACGTTGAGCGGGAAGAACACTCGGTTCCACAGGGCCTGCTGGTAAGTGGCCGAATCGAGTTCATTGACCTCGAGAAACTCGATCATCTCGTTGAGATCATTAACCGAGAGCACGCGAGGGCGGCTGATCACGGAGGAGAACAGGTCATGGCTGAGTGTCGACTCCAGCATGATCGCATCGTCGAAAATCACCCGCTCGGCAACGCCCTCCGTCAGGTCCCGCGCATTGATCTGCCGAAGCAGCCAGTTGTCGCCATTGTGGGTCGCGGTCTCGGCACGAATGATGCGTTTCGGCTGCATGCGGTGATCGACACGGTAGATGATCAGGTCCCCGAACTCCGGCATATCGTCCCTGCTCCAGGCCGAATGACCGATCCGAAGCATGTGGTCGCCATCGCGCAACCAGAGTGCGCCGTAGCGTCCAAGGTGCACCTGGCCGGTCCGCGCCTGGTCACGCTCGGCCCCGGCACGCGCTTCCAGTCCAGGCACCAGGAATTCGCTCACCGACATCAGGATGATGACGCACAACACGACAGCACCCATCACGCTGACGAGGATCTGGCGACGATCGAAACCGGCCGCACGCATGGCAACCAGTTCGTTGGCCGCCGCCAAGCCACCCAGGCCCAGCATGGTGCCGATCAGCGCCGCAAACGGAAAGATGTCGTAGAGCCGGCGCGGCGTGGTCTGCGCCATGTAAAACACCATCTGCAGTGGACCGTAGTCACCGGTCAACGCGCGCGACTCGCGTATCAACTCGATGATGGTGTAGAGACCAAGCAGCAACACCGCGACCAGCGCGATCCCCAGCAGGACCGCGCGGCCGATATGGCGCCCAAGAATGCCGGGTATCACCATGATCGCCACTGTCTCCAGCACAGCATGGAAAGCAGTGCGGCCAATGCACCGTGCACCGGCCACAATCCCGGCCCACGCATCGCACCCTGCTGCTCCATGACGATCAGCCCGGCATGAATGGCATTGGAATAGAGCAAATAAAGCACCAGTGCGATGACGATACTGCCGAAACGTCCCTGGCGCGGCAGGCGACCGGACAACGGCAACGCCAACATACCCAGAAGCAGCGCGGCAACCGGCGCGGCCAGCCGCCAATGCCACTCGCGGCGCTCGTCAGGATTACCCGGTTGGAACAACTGCGTCAGGAGCATGCCGGCCTCGGATTCCGAAACGGTCGACTCCGGCACGGGCAGGCGCATGTCGTTGCGCGAAAACGTCATCTCGCGCAGCCCTCCCGACGCGGGCGGCAAACTGTGTTGAATCTGGGTGCCGTCGGTCAGGGTCAGGTAGCGCGCACCGTCTTCGGGACTGGTCCAGACCCGACCCTCACGCGCGGTCAGCACCTCGGCCACTTCTCCCTCCATGTGCTGGATGAAGACATCACGAAGCCGTTCCCCATCGCGCTCGACGCTGCCCACATAAATGGTGGTGCGGCCACCGTCCATACGACCGAACTGGCCCGGGCGCAACCCGGCAACCATGGCATGACGCGCGGCATCCTCCATCAGCTGACCGGTTCGCTCGACGGCCATCGGCGCCAGCCAGCCGGAGATGAAAAGGAGACCACCACCCCACAACGCGGCCAGCACCAGCACCGGCCACAACATGCGGCGGAACCGCAGGCCGCTGCAGCGAAAGATGACGGTTTCGCTGTCTTCCTGCAGGCGTCCGAAAGTCAGAAGCAGCCCCGTCAGCAGCGCCAGCGGACCGACCAGCATGATGGCCTCGGGCATGCGCAAGGTCAGCAGCAGCATCACGCTGGAGCCGGGCAACTGCCCCTGGGCAGCCTCACCCACCAGCTCGGCCAGGAACAGGGCCACGGTCACGCCCAGGAACACCAGCAGGCTGAGAATGCTCGCCGCCAGTCCCTGGCGCAGAATGTAGCGTTGCAGGATCAGCATTCAGATCATCGGCTCAGGCGGGTACAATCGCCCTCTGCCAAGAATTTCCGGGATTTCAAACCATGCAGTTTACTACCACCACCGACAACGCGAGTGCCGTCGAGACCGATTGTTTGATCGTCGGGCTCGGTGTCGACCAGGAATTCGGACCCGGCCTCAAGGCCCTGGACGAGGCTGGTAAAGGTCTGCTCACCCGCCTGGACGAACGCAATGAGCTGCCACGCAAGGCCGGCAAGACCCTGATCCTGCACGATGTCGACGGCGTGAATGCCGCCCGCGTCCTGGTCACCGGCCTGGGCAAGTCCGAAAAACTCGACGGCATCGCCTACGTCAAGGCGGCACAGGCCGCCGGCAAGGCACTTCGCCAGTCGCATGCCACTTCGGCCTGCTGCCTGCTCGCCGAAGCCGACGTAAAGGATCGCGACCAGGACTGGAAAGTGCGCCAGGCCGCGCTGGCCCTGGCCCATTCCGATTATGTTTACAGTGCGACGAAGAAGCCCAAGGACGATGCGGCACCGGCCACCGGTTCGGTCAGCTTCCCGGCCGCAGATGGTGTGGAAACCCAGTTGGCGATTGCCAACTCGATTGCCGCCGGCATCCAGCGCTGCCGCGACCTCGGCGACCTGCCGCCCAATATCTGCACACCGATTTACCTGGCCGAGATAGCCAAGAAACTGGCCGCCGAGCACGACGGCCTGGAAGTCGAGATTCTCGACGAAAAGCAGATGGCGAAGCTCAACATGAACGCGTTGCTGGCCGTCGGCCAGGGCAGCACCAATCCGCCGCGCCTGGTTCGCCTGAGCTGGAAGGGCGGCAAGAAAGGTGACGCCCCGGTCGCCATGGTCGGCAAGGGTGTGACCTTCGACACCGGCGGCATCTCGATCAAGCCGCGCGATTTGATGGAGCAGATGAAGTTCGACATGTGCGGCGCGGCCACCACCATCGGCGTGATGGAAGCGGTGGCGCAACTGAAGCTGCCGATGAACGTCGAGGGTGTGGTCGTGGCGGTCGAGAACATGCTCGACGGTAAAGCCTACCGCCCCGGCGATGTCATCACCGCCATGAACGGCAAAACCATCGAGGTGCACAACACCGACGCCGAAGGCCGCATGATCCTGGCCGACGGTATTTACTGGACCGGCCAGAAACTCAAGCCGGAAGTCACCGTCGATATCGCCACGCTTACCGGTGCCTGCGTGGTCGCGCTCGGCCACCATGCCTGCGGCATCATGACCCAGGACGACGAACTGGCCGACGAACTGCTCGCCGCCGGCACCGAAGCGGCTGACCGCAGCTGGCGACTGCCGCTGTGGGACGACTACCAGGAACAGATCGAAACCCCGTTTGCCGACATGAAGAACCTCGGCGGCATGCCGGCTGGCGCGATCACCGCTGGCTGCCTCCTGTCCCGCTTCGCCGACGGCCAGCGCTGGGCCCACATCGACATCGCCGGTGCCGCCTGGCAATGGGGCAAACCCGAAAGCGCCTCGGGCCGCCCGGTCGGCATGCTGGTCCAGTGGCTGGCCGACCGCGCCGGCGGCTGGGACGCCATCGGCAAGTGACCAACCGCCCAATGCTGATCGTGCCGCGAGTCCCGAGTCCCGAGTCCCGAGTCCCGTGCGTGTAGATTTCTACGAGATGAGTGGCCGCTTTACCGACCCACTGTTCGTGGCCGGGGTACTGGTCTCGCGCGCCTGGCCGCAGACGCGCTCGATCGCCGTGGTCGCGCCGAAGCGCGACCTGCAGACGCTCGACCGGCAGTTATGGGAAAAGCCCGAGGGCCGCTTCCTGCCCCACAGCATCGACGATGAGCACGCGCCGATCCGGCTATCCGAAGACGCGCCGGAAAGTGCCGGCATCCTAGTCAACCTGGATCCGACCGCACCACTGCCGGGCGGCAAGTTCGACCGCATCCTGGAAATCGTGCCACCGGAAGAAGGCCTCAAGGAAAAACTGCGCGAACGCTGGGTCGCCTGGAAGCAACGCGGCGCGGAACTGCATCATCATGTATTGAAGTAGGTGGAAAGGAGGAAAGGTGAAAGGTGAAAGGTAAAATGCCGCTCCCTTCATCTTTCCCCTTTTACCTTTTACCTTTCACCTTTTAACCTCCTAACCCATGGACAAAACCTACAACCCCCACGACCTCGAACAGCGCTGGTACGACTTCTGGGAAGCGAAGGACTGTTTCAAACCCTCCGGCGAGGGTGAGCCGTTCTGCATCCTGCTGCCGCCACCGAATGTTACCGGCACGTTGCACATGGGGCATGCCTTCCAGCACACGCTCATGGATGCGCTGATTCGCTACCAGCGCATGCGCGGCCGCGACACGCTTTGGCAAGTCGGTGTCGATCATGCCGGCATCGCCACCGAGATGGTGGTCACCCGTCAGCTCGAGGCCGAAGGCAAGAAGCGCGACGACTTCACGCGCGAGGAGTTCGTTCAGCGGGTCTGGCAGTGGAAGGAAGAATCGGGCTCGACCATCACTTCGCAGATGCGCCGGCTGGGTGCTTCGGCCGACTGGTCGCGCGAGCGCTTCACCATGAACCCGG
>SKZJ01000303.1 GCA_007127425.1 Wenzhouxiangella sp. | reverse complement strand
GGTGAAAGGTGAAAGGCCAACCAGCCAGCTAACCAGCCAACGATTCATTCATCCATCCCCGGCTTGCCGCGCGCCTGCTTGATCTGTCCGCGCCGACGTTTCTGCTTCAGGCGCTTTTTCTTCGCCGAGCGCGTCGGTTTGGTCGCGATGCGTTTTTTGGGCCGGTAATGGGCGCGCTCTATCAGTTTGGCCAGGCGTTCGCGGGCATCCTCGCGATTCCGGTGCTGGCTGCGATGCGATTTTGCCTCGATGGTGATCACGCCGTCGTTGTCGGCACGGCTGCCCGCCAGTTTCAGCAGTCGCTGCTTGATGGGGGCGCTTAGAAAGCTCGAAGCCATCACGTCGAAACGTAATTGCACTCCGGTTTCCGTACGATTGACATGCTGCCCGCCGGGGCCGCTGGCCAGGATGAATCGCTCGGACAACTCTTGTTCCGGAGGGAAGTAGTGTTGAGGTGTTCGGGTCATGTCTGTTTTAGTGTATCGCGGTGGATTTCGCGGCAACGCGATGGGCGCGCCGGTACGTTCATGTGAAATTGACGGTATGGGCACGCGACATTGATCTCGGGCCGCTACGGTCTGGTACTCAACACACCGGAGATCAGCCCATGAAACAGAAAAATCGTACTGCATTTCTTTTTCGTGTTTTTGCCGTCGGAATCTGCCTGACCCTGTTGCTGGTCGGGTCGATTGTCGCCATGCAGTCCGCGACGGCTTCACCACAAGGTCTGGAAACCGCCGCGGTCACCGGTGACGTCAGGGTGGCTTGTGAACGACCGGTGGGGGTTGCCGGGATTGACTGAGAGCGACGCCGCCAAGAATCAGCAACCCGGCCGTCGTGGTTGCGGGGGTCAGGGGCTCGCCGAGAACGAACCAGGCCCAGGCCACACCGAATAGCGGTACGAGGTAGGTGACAGTGGCTGTGCGGGTTGCGCCGATGCGATCGAGCAAGCGAAAGAGAAACGCATAGGCCACGCCGGTGCACAGCACGCCCAGCAGGATGGCGCTGGTCCAGGCCGCATTTGAAACGGTTTGATCGGGCCATTGCCAGACGGCCAGTGGCAGCAGAACGATGGCGCTGCACGCCAGGGTGGCACCCCCAAGCGCAATCGGCGGCAATCCGGCCAGATGTCTTCTGACCAGGTTCCCGGCCAGGCCGTAACACAGCGCCGCCATCGTGGCAGCCAGCGCGGCCCATCCGACGGGCACGCCAGTCATGGGAACACCCGCCATGACGACGACGCCGGCCACGCCGGCGACTAGTCCCATCGTACGTCGAGGCCCGAGTCGATCACCGAACATCCAGCCGGCAAAGACGGCGGCGAACAGGGCCGTCATGCTGTTGGCGATGGCGCTGATGGCCGCCGGCGCCACGGCCGTAGCCCAGGCAAAAAGAAGAAAGGGGATCGCCGAGTTGACCATGCCGATGGCAAACAGCGTCGGCCAGCGCCCTTTGAGCAAATGGCGGGCCCGGTAGACGAAGGGCATCAGGACCATGGCGCCGAAAACCAGCCGAATCTCCACCAGCGCCAGCGGTCCGAACTCGGGTGCGGCCACGCGCATGAGCAGGAAAGAGCCTCCCCAGATGGCGCCGAGCAGTGTCAGTTCGGCCATGACCTTCCATTCGCTACCGGGTGCAGGGGGTTGTCCAGTGATCATGACGCGAGCAAATCCATCGGCCGATATTGGCGCAGGCGGTGTCCGGAAGCGCGAAGTGTACCGGTATCGACCAAGCGAGAGGTCGATGTGATGCATAATTCAGCTTCACTTCACGTTACGGCTCCGCATGAAACGCGATCAGATCGATTTTCCGCCCCAGCACGAAGCCTTGCGCGAGGATGTCAGCCTGCTCGGCGGCATGGTGGGGGAACTCCTGAAAGAGCAATGCGGAGAGGCATTGTTCGAGCGCGTGGAGTCGGCCCGTTCGGCCGCCATCGACCGCCGTACGGGCGATGCTGACGGCGAGTCGCTGCGCACGCTGTGCCGGTTCAACGATTATCGCCAGGCCAGCGACTTTGTTCGAGCTTTCACCACATGGTTTCGTATGGTCAATCTGGCCGAGCAGATCCATCGGATTCGTCGCCGCCGCGAGTATCGTGCCGAAGGGGAAATTGTCCAGCCGGAAAGCCTGGCTGATGTGTTCCGCAAACTGGCCGATGACGGCATGAGCTGGGAGGACGCCAGTGAGCTGCTGGATGAGCTGATGATCGAGCCGGTCTTCACGGCTCATCCCACCGAGGCCACGCGGCGCTCCATCCTCGAGAAGGAACAGCGCATGGCCGCCTACCTGGTCCAGCGACTGGATCCGACCTTGCCCGAACGCGAGGTGGATCGACTGGTCGACCGGGTACGCATGGAAGCGACCATCGCCTGGCAGACCGCGGAGCAGTCACATGTGCGCCCGACTGTGGCCGACGAGGCCGAGCATGCGCATTTCTACCTGGCCGACGTGCTCTACCGCATCGCTCCGGTTTTCCACGAGCACCTGGCCGAGGCGGCCAAAATCGCCTGGGACGTGGAGATCTGGCCGGGTGATCTGCCCACGGTGTTGCGTTTCGGTTCCTGGGTGGGCGGCGACATGGACGGCAACCCCAACGTCGGGCCGGATACGGTGCTCGACACCCTGACCGAGCAGCGCCGTCAGGTGGTGGGTAATTACATCGGCGAAGTGCGCCGGCTCAACCGCCTGCTGAGCCAGACCGAGGGCCGGGTGCCGGTCAGCGAAGCTCTGGCTGATCGTGTTCGGCGTTATCGGGAGATCGTGCCCGAGGTCGACGAGCAGGTGCCGGAGCGTCATGCCGACATGCCTTACCGGGTGTTTCTCTACCAGCTTGAGGCCCGTCTGCGGGCGACCGTCGACGATGGATCGGCGGCCTACGATACACCGGAAGCGTTTCTCGAAGACCTCGACCGGATCCGCACCAGCCTGGGCGACCATCGCGGCGTGCGCGCCGGACTGTTCCCGGTTGAGCGACTCAGACGCCGAGCCGGCATTTTCGGTTTTCACCTTGCCGCATTGGATCTACGTATCGATTCCGGTGACCTGCACGAGGCCGTCGCCCGCCAGCTTGGTGACGAGCAGTGGCCCCGGCGAGCTGCCGAGGAGCGCACCGCAAAACTGATTGAACTGCTTGCCGGGGAGTTCTCGCCGGTGAAGGACGACCACCCGGTCTTCAAGCTGCTGGCCGCGGCGGCCACGGCGCACGAGCTTTTCGGTGCCAGGAGCATCGCCACCCTGATCGTGTCCATGAGCCGCAATGCCGATGATGTGCTCGCCGCGTGGCTGATGGCCCGGGCCGCCGGTGTCGCCGACGGCAGGCTCGACCTGGTGCCGCTATTCGAAACCGTCGGCGACCTGGAGGCGGCCGAGGGGGTAATGGCCGGCCTGCTGGACGTACCCCAGTGGCGCGGACTTCTGGAACAGCGCGGTGATCGCCAGATGATCATGCTCGGGTACTCCGACTCCAACAAGGACGGCGGCCTGGTCGCCTCGCGCTGGTCGCTGCAGGATGCCCAGCGCAAGCTGGTCGAACTGTTTGCCCGGCACAAGGTGAAGGTCACCTTCTTTCACGGTCGTGGCGGCACCGTGGGTCGCGGTGGCGGCAAGACCCATCGCGCCGTGCTGTCGGGTCCGGCCGGTTCCGTGGCCGGCCACTTGCGCATGACCGAGCAGGGCGAAGTCATTCACCGCAAGTACGCATTGCGGCCCATCGCCCTTCGCAACCTGGAGCAGACTGCCGGCGCGGTGATCAAGGCCAGCATGAAGACCCGCACCGATGCGCCCGATCAGCCGCAGTGGCATGAGTGGATGCGTCAGCTGTCCGGTCATGCCCGCAATGCCTATCGCGACCTGGTCTATGGCAGTGACGAGTTCGCCGAGTATTTCCGGCAGGCCACGCCCATCGACGTGATCGAGCGCATGCGCATCGGTTCGCGCCCGGCCTCCCGGGCCCAGAAAACCGGCATCGACGGACTGCGGGCCATTCCCTGGGTATTTGCCTGGGGCCAGAGCCGGCATGGCCTGCCGGGTTGGTATGGCCTCGGGTCAGGGCTGGCGACGCTGGAATCAGATGTCGGCCGAGAGGTGCTGGTTGAAATGGCCGAGAACTGGATGTTTTTCGCCAATCTGCTGTCGGACGCGGAGATGGCCATGGCCAAGGCGGACATGGATATTGCCAGTCGATATGCCGCACTGGCCGAGCATCTGGGTGAGGCTTATTTCCCGAGGGTTATCAAAGAGTTTGACAAGACTCGTGAGATGATTTGTGGCTTGAAGGGACAGGACGGCCTGCTCGATCGCGATCCCACGCTCAAGCGCTCCATTCTGCTCAGAAACCCCTACGTCGACCCGATGAGCTTTGCCCAGGTGGAGTTGCTGGCGAGCTGGCGCGCCGGGGGGCGCGAGGACAAACAGCAGGAGCAGGCGTTGATTGCCACGGTGCAAGGCATTGCCCAGGGGCTTCAGAATACCGGTTAAGGCTCCTTAATCATTTGGCGATCTGCTGAAGCGTTTGAACGTGATGAAAACGGCGAAAATCACGAGTGCGGCACCGGCGATTTTGCCGAGTCCGTTTTCGATGAATAGCCACATCAACAGCCCTGCCGTGGCATATAACAATGGGATAAAACGGTAAAGCGTTTCCGGTATAAAGATGTCGTTGGTGAATCTCCCCATCAGGTTCCCCCCTCAAGTGTGGCATCGTTTGTGCCCTGATACTAAATTGGTATCACGAAATTGGCAAATAAGAATGAGTTGTGTCACGTTTGCTGCCTGCACATCATGCTGATGGTTGGAATAGGGGGTTCACCCTTGTCGGCAGCGTGACCATGGGGTTGCAATCCCGGGCGAGTTCGAGGCGCCGGTTACACTGGGTGACGGGATATTCCTGTTCGCACGCGGAGCCGGTGGTCAAGACGTGACGCGAGAGGTCGACTGAAAGAATGACGTTCTACGCCTGGATCAAGTTGCTGCATATCGCTGCCATCGCCGCATGGAGTGCCGGTCTGATCTATCTTCCGGCCCTGTTTGCCGAGCATGCCCGGGTCGAAGGCGAAGAGTCCTTTCGTCGTCTGCGTCATCGAACCCGCCTGACCTACGTGGTGTTCACCTCACCGGCCGCGGTGATCGCCGTGGTGACCGGTACGCTGATGATCCCGCTCGTGGCGACGCTGGGCATCTGGCTGGTCTATAAACTGGCTGCCGTCGGGCTATTGGTACTGGTCCACGTATACTTCGGCCGCCTGATGGGACTGCTCTACGAGGATCCGCGATGGCGCAGCCCCTTGCAGCACCTGTTGCTGCTGGTGCCGGTGCTGGTCGTTATCTCACTGGTGCTGGTCGTCATCACAGCCAAGCCGATCTGAAACCGTGAGAAGCGTTGATGCTGAAAGCGGGAATTCAACCCAGTGGACGACCAGTGCGGGCGACTCAGTCCCCGTCTTCCTGGATCACGGCAATCTGGTGCTCGAAGACCAGGTTGCCGCCCAGCCAGCCGGCCACGCCGGTGAGTATGGCGCCGAGGACGCTCAGGCTCAGGCCAATCGGCATGATCAACGCGGCCGGGTCGGCAATGCGCAGGTACCAGTTGGCGAAAGCGACCGAAATCAGGGTAACGGCAGCAATGAAATGGCTCCAGCTCGCGCCGCGCCGGCGCACCCCCGGAATGATCAGCAGCTCGATGGTCCCGGCAATGCCGGCAATCGTGCCCATCAAGAACCCGATGCCGGCCAGCCACAGGGACACGCGCGCCCAGAAATCGTCACCGGTGAATATCCAGGCCAGGTCGGCGGGTACCATGGCCATCAG